>JAFSBF010000088.1 GCA_017441965.1 Clostridia bacterium
ATACAGCGAGAGGCGAAGTTTGTTCGTAGCAAAAAGGCGTATAAACAAAGAAAAATCGATTGGAATGAGATTTTTCGACCAAAATAAGGTTTTTATTATTTTAATATTGGGACTATTCTATATAATTGTTGCCTTTTTGCGGTCTGGACTTTTTTTACATCCCCTTTTGTATTTCGGCAGCCTTTACGGTGTTTCTCATCAGCATTGCTATTGTCATAGGACCTACGCCACCCGGAACGGGTGTAATTGCAGATGCTACAGAAGATACAGCATCATAATCAACGTCACCGCAAAGCTTTCCGTTTTCGTCACGGTTCATACCTACGTCAATTACGATTGCGCCATCCTTAACCATATCGGCAGTTATGAATTTAGCCTTACCAACTGCTGCAACGAGGATGTCTGCACGGCGGCAAACCTCCTTAAGGTTTTTTGTACGGCTGTGGCAGATGGTAACTGTACCGTTTTCGTGCAGAAGAAGCATTGCCTGCGGCTTGCCTACAATATTGCTGCGCCCTACAACAACACATTCCTTACCACTTACCTCAATACCTGTTAAGCGAATAAGCTCCATAACGCCTGCAGGGGTGCAGGGGAGAAAGTCGAAGTTACCAATCATAATTTTGCCCACGTTTACGGGATGGAATGCATCAACGTCCTTTTCGGGAAGAATACGAAGAAGTACCTTTTCACTGTCGATGCCCTTGGGAAGAGGAAGCTGTACGAGTATTCCGTTGATATCCTTGCGTGCATTGAGGCAGTCGATAAGAGCGAGAAGCTCTTCCTCTGTTGTTTCTTCGGGAAGTGCGTGCTCCTCAGAATAAATTCCGCAAACCTCGCACGCCTTTTTCTTATTGTTTACGTATACTCGGCTTGCACTGTCATTACCCACTATAATTACGGCAAGACCGACATTAATGCCGTTTTCCTTTAACTGAGTTACCTTGTCCCTTAAATCCTCTTTTATCTTTTGTGAGAGTGCCTTTCCGTCTAATATCTGTGCTGCCATTATTAATTCTCCTTTCAGGTTTTATCAGGCAATCGCCGCCAAAGCCGATAAGGTCTGTGCGGTTTGCCTTTACGAGTGCTTCGTGCACCAATTTATAATTTTCTTTTCGTGATGATTGTAAAAGTGCCCTTTGAAGTGCCTTTTCGTGCGGCGTTTTAGGCACATATACTTTTTTTAATGTGCGTGGGTCAAGCCCCGTATAAAACATCGCCGTGGAAAGCGTTCCCGGTGTAGGGTAGAAATCCTGCACCTGCTCGGGACGAATATTATTGCGTTTTAAATAAACCGCTAAATCTATCGCATCACGAAGCGTGCTTCCCGGATGGCTTGACATCAGGTAGGGAACAAGGTATTGCTCCTTACCGAGCTTCTTATTTATTTCGTAAAATTTGCGGCAGAATTTTTCATATTGCTTAACACCGGGCTTTCCCATATAGCGAAGAACATTGTCGCTTATATGCTCGGGCGCAACCTTGAGATGACCGCTTACGTGATGCTCGCAAAGCTCATGGAAAAATGTATCGTCCTTATCACTTATAAGGTAATCATAGCGTATACCACTGCGTATAAAAACTTTTTTTACACGGGGAAGTGCCCTTAATTTACGTAGAAGCTCCACATAATCACTGTGGTCAACCTCGGCATTCGGGCATACAGACGGATAAAGACACTGCCTGTCACGGCACGTGCCGCTTTTAAGCTGCTTTTTGCAGGAGGGAGCACGGAAGTTTGCCGTGGGGCCTCCTACGTCGTGTATATAACCCTTAAAATCCTTGTCCCAGATAAGCTTTTGTGCCTCGGCAAGGATTGATTGATGACTTCGTGACTGAACAACTCTGCCCTGATGAAACGTCAGCGCACAGAAGGAGCAGCTGCCAAAGCATCCTCTTGACGAGGTAATTGAAAACTTAACCTCTTCAAGTGCGGGTATGCCGCCATCCTTGTCATAGGATGGGTGCCACGCACGCATAAAGTTAAGAGAATAAACTCTGTCCATTTCCTTTTGTGAAAGGGGCGGTGACTGCGGAAGCTGCACAAGATATTTATCGTCGTGCTGCTGCACAAGTGTTTTTCCCCTTACACTGTCCTGCTCATAATACTGCGCGGCAGCACTGCGTGCATAGCTTTCCTTGTCAGTGCTGACTTTTTCATATGATGGGAGGACAACACTGTTTTTAGGAACCTTATCAGATATATAACAGCTACCCTTTAAATTTGTGATATGGTTTATTGGAATACCGTCTGACAGAGCCTCTGCAAGTGACAAGAGCGAGCGTTCGCCCATACCAAAAAGCAGCATATCTGCACCCGAATCCACAAGGATGCTGCGCCGCACCTTATCCTGCCAGTAATCGTAGTGTGCAAAACGTCTGAGGCTTGCCTCCGTTCCGCCGATAATAATGGGAATATCGCCAAAGGCACTTCGTGCCATATTTGAATATACAATAACGCATCTGTCAGGACGAAGCCCCGCCTTCCCCCCAGGGGAATAGACGTCGCTGCTGCGCCTCTTTTTTGATGCCGTATAATGATTTACCATAGAATCAATAACTCCGCCTGAAATAAGCACCCCAAGGCGGGGAACACCGTAAGAGGTGAGTGCTGACACCTTATTACGGTCAGGCTGGGCACAGATACATACCCTGTAACCGTTTGCCTCCAAAAGGCGTGAAAGAAGAGCCGTACCGAAAGAAGGATGGTCTACATACGCATCACCTGAAATGAAAAGAAAATCGTAGTAATCCCATCCTAAAGCATCCATATCAGATTTTGAAACGGGTAAAAAATCACTGTTCATAGTTCTAACTCCTAAGTCTATTTAATTATAATATATTATAAACTTCATTTCAAGCAAAAATTTCATTATGCACACGTAAGAATGGGAAAAATGGCATAAAAAGCAGAAAAAAGGGGGCGAGGGGCAAAAATATTACAAAATTATTATTTCTTATGCATAAGATGACAAAGAATTGCATTGAAAACATATGGAAAATTTTGTAAAATATTTTTTGAAATATATGCAAAAAAGTGTTGCTTGAAATACGCTTTGCCACAGAATATAATGGTAAGACAGGAGGTGGATAAATATGGCAGAACCGATGTACATAAGACAGACCGAAACAGAAAGTATCCTTGGCGACAGAATAGTGCTTTACTATTTTACAACCGAGAAAAAGGAGAAAATTGGTGAAACTGAGGCGGTAAGATACGGAATAGGAATAGATATGTATACACAGCTTCCCTATCAGCGCACAACAAAGGAAAGAAAGGTTGTTGACGCAGTATTCAGAAATAAACGTGATGCACAGAAATTTATTGATGTTTTGTGCGACGGATGCGTTACGCCTGCAACGCTTGAGGATATAATAAATGATAATCTGCAAGAGGAATATGTGATTTAAAAAATTTTGAAAAAAATACTTGCAATTATATAAAGAGTGTGATATAGTGCTTAGGTAAAAAGCGGTCCTCTGCATTTCTTTCGTACGAACGCTTTATTTTTACCGCCACAGACAAGTGGTGGGACAGAAAGGAGAGATTTGAGTGGACGTTTTAAAGGCGATTACTCAGGAGCAGATCAGAACTGACCTTCCCAAGCTTGAAATCGGTGATTATGTAAAGCTGTACGTAAAGGTTAAGGAGGGTGCAAAGGAAAGACTTCAGATGTTTGAGGGTACCGTTATCTCTAAGAAGCATGGCGGAATTCAGGAAACATTTACTGTAAGACGTCTTTCATACGGTGTCGGTGTTGAAAGAACATTCCCTGTTAATTCACCCAGCCTTGATCACATCGAGGTTGTAAGACACGGTAAGGTTAAGCGTGCTAAACTGTACTATCTGCGTGACAGAGTTGGTAAGGCAGCTAAAGTTAAGGAAAGACTTTAATAGTCAAATGAGAGGGAATCTGTCACCTTTGGCAGGTTCCCTTTTCAGTTTTTTTGGAGGTGTTTTGTTTATGGAAGAAAAAGAGTTTAACACTGAAATTGAAAATACAGAAGAAATAGAAAATGTGTCAAATAAAAAGAGTGCGAAGAAGGAGCTTCTTGAATGGCTTCAGGCGATAGTTATTGCCGTTGTGCTGGCACTTATCGTGCGTAATTTTATATTTACGGTAGTGCGTGTTGACGGTCAGTCAATGGAGCCGACCCTCCAGCACAATGACAGAATGATTGTATGGCGTCTCGGGTATGAACCCAAAGAGGGCGATATTGTAATATTCAATCCCCCCGGATATGAGAAGAATGTTTACTGGGTTAAAAGAGTAATTGCAACAGAGGGACAGCACGTGGAGATTGACTAT
>JAFSBF010000089.1 GCA_017441965.1 Clostridia bacterium
CAAAAAATTGTAATTGCTTCATTGCTTGCAGCGCTTTGCTGCACGGCAACAATGATTATCAAAATACCTTCTCCGCTGAAAGGGTACATAAACCTTGGCGACTGCGTGGTACTGCTTTCAGGATGGCTCCTTTCTCCAATGTATGCATTTTTTTGTGCGGGGGCAGGGTCTGCACTTGCAGATATATTTTCAGGTTATGTCGTATATGCCCCTGCAACCTTTATAATTAAGGGGATTATGGCAATCATTGCATATTTGTGTCACAAAGGTCTACACAATAAAATTGGAAATACGCCCGCAAGAGTTATCGGCGGAATATTGGCAGAAATCATAATGATTTTGGGGTATTTTATTTTTGAAGGTTTTTTATATGGATTTGCACCATCGGCTATAAACATTCCTGCAAATGCAGTTCAGGGTGTTGCGGGTGTTATTATTGGAATAATACTTATAAAGATATTTGAAAAAACAAAATTGTTTTAATAAAAGCGGCAATCCGCAAGGGTTGCCGCTTTTGCTTTGAAAAATTTTATACTTCTTTCTTTTTTTTGGATAATTTGTGCAAAGTGGTGGCACGATACAACTATTAGGAGGAAGTAGATATGAAAGATAAAATTTTTGGAGTACTGCAAAGAGTCGGCCGCTCCTTTATGCTGCCGATTGCACTATTGCCTGTTGCCGGACTTCTTCTCGGCATAGGAAGTTCGTTCACTAACCCCACTACGCTTGAAGCGTACCGTCTGACAAACATCATCAGAGAAGGTGGACTTCTCTACACAATTCTTGACATTATGAGTAAAACGGGTAGCGTGGTTTTTGACAACCTTGCACTTCTTTTCGCAATGGGTGTTGCCATAGGTATGGCAAAAAGAGAAAAAGAGGTAGCTGCACTTTCGGGTGCTATCTCCTACCTTATTATGAATACTGCCATCAGCACCCTTATTGCCGCACGTGGCGGTGTGGAGGCAATGCCCCCCAACTCGACAGCAACCGCACTTGGAATACCAACTCTGCAGATGGGTGTTTTCGGTGGTATTATTGTAGGTCTTGGTGTTGCGGCACTGCATAACAGATTTTATAAAATAGAGCTGCCGCAGGTTTTATCATTCTTCGGCGGAACACGTTTTGTACCGATTATATGCAGCATTGTTTACCTTGTTGTAGGTATACTGATGTTTTATATATGGCCGCTCGTTCAAAACGGTATTGCACAGCTCGGAAACTTAGTTCTTCGTTCAGGATATATAGGAACGTGGATTTACGGTATAATTGAAAGAGCGCTTATCCCCTTTGGACTTCATCATGTTTTCTATATGCCGTTCTGGCAGACACAGCTTGGCGGCTCTATGATTATAGACGGAGTGACAGTTCAGGGGGCGCAGAACATCTTCTTTGCAGAGCTTGCATCAAAGGCAACAACACAGTTCTCTGTATCTGCAACAAGATTTATGTCAGGTAAATTCCCGTTTATGATTTTCGGTCTGCCTGCTGCAGCATATGCAATGTATAAAACGGCACGCCCCGAAAAAAGAAAGCTTGTCGGCGGACTTTTGCTTTCTGCGGCACTTACCTCAATGCTGACAGGTATTACAGAGCCGATTGAGTTTACCTTCCTTTTTGTTGCACCTGTTATGTATGTTGTACACTGTATACTTGCAGGACTTTCATATATGCTGATGCATATTTTCGGTGTAGGTGTAGGTATGACCTTCTCGGGAGGACTTATCGATTTGACACTGTTTGGTATATTGCAGGGAAATGCGAAAACAAACTGGATATGGATTGTCATAGTAGGACTTGTATATGCAGTTTTATACTACTTTATTTTCCGCTTTATGATAACAAAATTCAATTTCAGAACACCGGGCAGAGAAGCTGACGATGAAGAAACAAAGCTCTACACCCGTAAGGACCTTGAAGAAAGTAAGAAAAACCCATCTCCCATCAGCGATAAGAGCCGAACAAGTGCACTTATATTAAAAGGCTTGGGCGGCAGGGACAATATTACAGATATTGACTGCTGTGCTACAAGACTTCGTGTTACGGTGAAAGATGCCGACAAGGTGGCAGATTCCTACCTTCGTCAAAGCGGTGCATCGGGCGTTATTCACAAGGGTAACGGTGTACAGATTGTATACGGTCCGCAGGTTTCCGTGGTAAAATCAAACCTTGACGATTTCCTTGAAAGTCCTGAGTCTGACAATGCAGAAAATCTTCTTATTAATGTAGATGTTTCCCCTACTGACATTCCGGAAAAAAAGGCTGAAAAGAACGAGAAAAGCATTAGCCTCCATGCACATTTAAACGGAAAGCTTGTAAAGCTTGAGGATGTACCCGATGAGGCATTTTCCTCAAAAGCACTGGGTGACGGAATTGCAATCGAGCCGTCCGAGGGCAAGCTCTATTCCCCGTGCGACGGCACAGTGGAAATGCTTTTTGATACAAAGCACGCAGTAAACCTAAGGAGCAATGACGGATGTGAAATACTTCTTCACATCGGAATTGACACCGTCAAGCTTGGCGGTAAGTTCTTTAAAGCCCATATAGAGAGCGGTCAGAAAGTTAAAAAGGGTGACCTTCTAATTTCCTTTGATATCGAGCAAATCAAAAAAGCAGGATATAAGCTTACTACCCCGATGATTATTTGTAACAGCAGTGATTACAGCAGCATAAACATCAAAGCCGTTACAGAAATCCGCAAGGGTGAAAAAATAATCGAAATTAAATAGCTTCAAAAAAGAGGCTGTAGCAAAATGTATATTTATGCAAGCCATTAAATGGGGACGG
>JAFSBF010000090.1 GCA_017441965.1 Clostridia bacterium
GAAATCGAAGTCTATCAATACAACGGCGGTGTCGTTGTCATCCCGAACATTCTTACGAAGGCATCCATAGTAGAGAGAAACATAGGGATAGCATCATTTTCAGCCAAAGAGCCGATTTCTCCGATACAACGACCTGTGCCTACAGTGCAAGAGTTTGTCCGGGCATTTGCAGAGAATGGCGGTTACAACGAGGACGAAATTACAGAGTTCATTCTTGATATGCAGGAGATACACGGACTTTCACTCAAAACTACACCGACAGAACTTACGATACGGTTTTCTCCTGCGGATTCATATTCATACGCTCTGTTCACTTTTGGAATATCACAGGGCAGTGCAGATTTTTGGGTTATGCCCGGAAGGATTCAATGGGCGTTGAAAAGACACGGCATATTCCCATTCGAGGCAGATGGTTTTCTTGATTTCTACAAGCAGTATATCAACACTAACAGGTGTAAAACACCACCTTACGAAAACATAGACGGATTCTATTATGCCGACATCGACACAGTTCTAAATCATTCAAAGCAATTCATAACAGCAGCAGAACAATTCGTTTCTGCAATAACAAAATAAAGGAGGCTTATATATGGCAGCATCAAACACAGTCGTTGCGGGCGACTATAAAGGTTATCTCGCTTTCAAAAACAAAAAACAAGGTCTTTATATCTACGGAACATTCGGCTTCGGCAAAAAGACCTTCATAAACAAAGATACAGTCGATTACTATGAGGTTGTAGGCGAGGAGCAGTACAAGAGTTTCGGCACCGGTGTAGCAATAGGCGTAGCCGGAGCAGCCTTATTCGGTGGCATCGGTGCTATCGCAGGAGCAGCTTCGGGTAAAAACAAAGGCAGTCACCTTGTATCAATCGTATTCAAGAACGGAACAAAATGTCTTTGCGAACTCGATGACTCACTTTTCAAATCATTGGTAACAGTTTTGTATTAAACACAAACGAGCAGGGCATCGTTCGTGCGGTGGCCTGCTATTTTTATCGGTGTTTTACGGTTACGGTAATAGGTTACGGTTAAGGTTATGTTACGGTTACGGTTATGCAAGGACTGTCCGTGTGACTGTCCGCAGACTGTCCGAAATTACAAGAGAGGAGGACTGCAACCATTGAAATCAATAGTACAAAATATAACAGAACAAATATCAAGACTCAAAGTGGCAATCTATATCAGAGTATCTACCCACTGGCAAATAGACAAAGACTCATTACAGGTTCAAAAGCGTGAACTTATCGCCTATGCAGAAATGGTGCTCGGCATCAAAGAGTTTGAAATTTTCGAGGATGCCGGGTATTCTGCAAAAAACACAGACCGTCCTGACTATCAACGGATGATGGGGCGACTGCGAACAGGAGAGTTCTCACATCTGCTCGTATGGAAAATCGACCGTATCAGCAGAAACCTGCTCGACTTTGCATCTATGTATAACGAACTCAAAGACCTCGGCATTACATTCGTATCAAAAAACGAACAGTTCGATACAAGCAGTGCAATAGGCGAAGCGATGCTTAAAATCATCCTCGTCTTTGCGGAACTTGAAAGAAATATGACCTCCGAGCGTGTATCTGCGGTTATGCTTTCAAGAGCGAATAACGGTCAGTGGAACGGCGGAAGGATACCATACGGGTATGACTATGACAAAGAGGAAAAAGTCTTTTCATCGAGTCAGCAAGAGGCTCCCATAGTTCGGCAAATCTTCAATATGTATGAGGAGGAACAATCAGTCTTGCACATAGCAAGATACCTGAACGAAAAATGTATCAAGACAAGAAGCGGAAAGGCTTGGTCCGCTACCGGAGTTCATAAAATCCTCACAAATAAATTCTATATCGGCACATATATCTACAATGTTCATAGTGACGGCCGAGCTACCAAGCAGAGAGCAGAGGACGAGTGGATACAAATTCCGTTCCACCACGAAGCAATTATTTCGATAGAACAATTCGACCGAGTGCAGTTCGCCCTGAAGCGTAACAAGAGAGGTGGCAACGAACGAGGCGAAAGGCATACATCCAAACACATTCATACTTTTGCAGGTCTGCTCAAATGCGGTGTCTGTGATTCAAATATGAGTGCCACACTTGACCGTAGGAGAGCAAGCGGATGGCGACCTTCTATTTATGCCTGCTCTCGCAGACGAAACGAGGCGGATGCCTGCGATAACAAATATGTATCCGATGCTACAATAGGACCATTCATCATAAACTATGTTGCGAATATCATAAGAGCAAGAGAAACAATAGGCAAATCTACTACAATGGATATGCTCGAACGACGACTCCTGAAGGGCGAGGCATTTTCATCAGTCGCCTCAGTGGAGAGAGAGGGCATTGCTGCTCTGTACGAACTACTTAAATCAGGTTCAACAGGGTTGGAGTACAAACCGAAGTCAATATTTACAGATGACGGTTCCGGGGACGAAATAGAATACCTGCAAGAGCAACATAGAAAAACAGAAATCGCTCTCAATCGAATGAAATCACTTTACCTGTTTGACGAATCCGGTATCTCCGAGAGCGAATACATAATAGAACGACAAAAGCTCATAGAGCAAATGGAAAATCTTGAAAAGCGAATATCTGTGCTTCAGACTCCTGACAATAACGAAACATATAGCGAGGAGTTCGAGGCAAAGGCGAGTTACTTTGTAATGGTGGAACGGCTACTGAGCGGTCAATATATCGACTATGCCAAATACATCAAAGGAATCGACCCGAAAGTTCCAAGAAGTTTCTTTCAGCAGATTATCAATAAAATCTACATCACAGACGGCAGAGTATCGTCAATAGAGTTCGCCAACGGTATGACACACAAATTCTCCTATAAATAGAAAAAGGACTGCAATCTCATTTTCGAGAAAGCAGTCTTTTTTCAATGCTGTTTATAAACATCGGGTGCAATCTTAATGGCACGAAAAACAGGGCAAAAGTTGTAACATCGGGTCGATGTTTATATGCTTGATGCACCATTTTTGCCGATTTTTCATCTTCCGGTAAAAGGACCTAAAAATCAAAAATGGCTTGAAATCAAGCCATTTCGGACACCATCATCTTAAATTAGAGTGCTGCTAAACAATAAACATCGCATCGCCAAAACTGAAAAACCTGTACTTTTCCTCTAGTGCGTGCTTATATGCCCTCAGTACATTATCCTTTCCCGCAAGTGCACTTACAAGCATTACAAGAGTGGATTTTGGCAGATGGAAATTTGTTATAAGTGCATCTGTCATTTTAAATTTATATCCGGGATATATGAAAATATCCGTCTCACCGCTTGTTGCCGTTATGCGCCCGTTCTCACTTGCACTTTCAACTGTGCGGCAGCTTGTTGTACCGACACATATAACTCTGCCGCCGTTTTCCTTAGTTTTATTTATTATTTCTGCAGCTTCCTCGGATACAATATAATGCTCCGAATGCATCTTGTGCTGTGTTACGTCACTTACTTTTACAGGTCTGAAGGTTCCAAGTCCTACGTGCAGAGTAAGAAATGCAAGCTTTACACCCATATCCTCAATTTCTTTTAGAAGCTCATTTGTAAAATGAAGCCCCGCCGTCGGTGCTGCCGCACTTCCATTATGCTTTGAATAAACTGTCTGATAGCGTTCTCTGTCCGTAAGCTTTTCCTTTATATAATGGGGAAGCGGCATTTCGCCAAGCTCCTCAAGCACGTTTTCAAACAGTCCGTCATACGAAAACCTTACACGTCTGTTACCGCCCTCAAGGATTTGTATAACCTCAGCACACAGCTTACCACCGCCAAATTCAAACTGTGCACCCACCTTTGCACGCTTACCCGGTTTTAATGCAACCTCCCACTCGTCCTGCGAAAAACGGTGAAGCAGCAAAAATTCAATAGCTCCTCCGCTTTCCTTTTTTGCGCCATAAAGCCTTGCAGGAATTACACGTGTATTATTAAGAACAAGGCAGTCGCCCTCTCTAAGATATTCCTTAATATTCTTAAAAAGCTCGTCTTTATACTCTCCGTTTTTTTTGTCAAGCATCAACATCCTTGATGCAGTTCTGTCGGCAAGAGGTGTCTGTGCAATAAGCTCCTCAGGCAAATAGTAATCAAATTCATCTGTATTCATAAGTCAGTTACCCCAATTCTATGTCAGTAAAATAGTGTCTTAATATCTGGTCATACGTAAAGCCGTTTTCCGCCATTCCGCGTGCGCCCCACTGGCTCATACCCACGCCGTGTCCGTAGCCGCCGCCGTTTATACTGTAGCTTGGCGCTCCGTCACTTGCTGCATTTATGCTTTTAAGAACGCCGCCTTCTGAAAGTGCACTGTAGCCTGCAATCCCTCCGATGCCCTCTGATGACAGTGCGTAAATAGGTGCATTTGCATTTCCTGATGTGGTTACAATGCTTATTCCCCCATCAGGCATTACTACAAACTTCTGGCTGTAAAGTCCTAAAATCGTACGGCATTTTTCAAGCTTTACACTATGTGTTCCTTCGCTTCCGTGGAAGGTCATCTGGGTAACTCGGCCGCTATCTGTTACCTTATCGGTTGTAATCTTTTTAAGAGTGCCTATATTTACACCTGCAGCTATAAGCTTCTGCTCGATTTCCTCACGTGTCAGCTTTACACTCCACTTATATTTTGATGCCTTGTCCGCATTTTCATACGAGTCATCCACCGCTTTAAGATATCCGTAGGGGCTTCCCCATACGTTTTCCACACTTTCCGTTTTTCCTCCGCTTGTCGCAAAAAAGTAAAGTGCAACAACCTGACCGTTATATTTTGCAAGAACGCCCTTTGTTTCATTTACGGCACGGCGTGTATTTTCATGTTCACTCTCTACACCGCCATACACCTGACAGTGCGTAGTTGCACACACATCAAAACCATAGCCCTTATGCACATTTCCACGGCACAGGACAAAATTTCTGGCACATACTGCCTGCGCCTTAAGCGCCTCTATCGGCCAGCTATAACTCATTTCTTTTCCCAAAACACTTGACACATAATCGTCTGTACCTACATAATTTATTAAGAGAAGCTCCCCGTTTTCGCGACGCTCGAGATATATGTATCCTCTGTATGGTTTTGTGTCACAGATAATGAAGCTTCCGTTTTGTGGCTGCAGTGAAATTTTAGGAATACCGCTGCCGTCAAACTTTCCCATTGCGGCAAAGCCCGTGGAGCCCATCTGTACATAAAGCTCTTCACCGCTTTGTGCTGCATATAAAAGGGTACCGTCTGCGGCATTATATACATTAATTCCACCGCTTGAGGAAAATGTTGCACTATCCCCCGAGGACGGTCCGTATCTTAGTCCTACACTAATCTCACTTCTATATTCTGATGCCTGTACTCCAATTGCTGCAAACACTGCAACAAATACCGTAAGGCATATAAAAAACAATTTCTTTTTCATCGCCTTTACCCCCATATTTACTGTTTTCGACATTAAAATTAAAAATCCTTTATTTTTTAATGCTTTTGTTGTAAAAAAATTGACACCGGAAAATATTAGTGGTATACTAAATGATGATGCCCTACTATGGGTAAGTAACACTGCTACTTATTTGAAAGGAATGATATATATGAAGAAACTCAATGTTGCTGTTGTCGGCGCAACGGGTATGGTAGGAAGAACCTTCCTCAAGGTATTGGAGGAGGAAAATCTCCCCGTAGAAAATTATTATTTGTTTGCATCTGCACGCAGTGCCGGCTCCACAGTTAAATTTATGGGTAAGGATTACGTTATTGAAGAGCTTAACGAGAACTCTTTTGACAGAGGAATTGATATAGCACTTTTCAGTGCAGGCGGCTCCATCAGTGAGAAGTTTGCTCCTATTGCAGCGTCTAAGGGCTGCGTTGTTATTGATAACTCCAGCGCATGGCGTATGAATAAGGAGGTTCCGCTTGTTGTTCCCGAGGTTAATCCCGAGGATATTAAGTGGAATAAGGGTATTATTGCAAACCCCAACTGCTCTACAATTCAGGCAATGGTTGCACTTAAGCCCCTTGACGATAAGTATAAGATTAAGAGAGTTGTTTACTCTACATACCAGGCAGTATCAGGTGCAGGTATGGGTGGATGGAACGACCTTGAAAACGGTCTTAAGGGCGAAGCACCCAAGAAGTTCCCCCATCCTATTGCTAACAACTGTCTTCCCCATATTGATGTATTTCTTCCCAACGGCTACACTAAGGAAGAGATGAAGATGATTGAGGAAACACGTAAAATCCTCGGCAGACAGGATATTAAGATAACTGCAACAACTGTAAGAGTTCCCGTTTTCAACAGCCACAGTGAGTCAATCAACCTTGAATTTGAAAACGCATTTGACCTTGCAGAGCTTGTAGAGACACTTAAGAATGCACCCGGTATTGTTGTTCAGGATGATCCTGCAAATAACGTTTATCCCCTTGCAGCAAATGCAACAGGCACAAACGAAACATATGTAGGAAGAATTCGCCGTGACGAAAGTGTTGAAAACGGTGTAAACATTTGGGTTGTTGCAGATAACATCCGTAAGGGTGCGGCAGCAAACGCAGTTCAGATTGCAAAGAAGCTTATTGAATATATGAATGACTGATTGGGAGGTATAAAAGTGAGAACCAAATCAATTTTCACCGGCTCTTGCTGTGCGATAATCACACCATTTGACAAAAACGGTAATCCTAACTTTGATGCGCTTGCAAAAATTATAGAGCAGCAGATAGAAGGCGGTACTGACGCTATCTGTGCCTGCGGAACAACGGGCGAAGCTTCTACAATGAATGATAAGGAGCATCTTGGTGTTATTGAATACATTGTAAAAAAGGTTGACGGCAAAATCCCCGTTATTGCAGGAACAGGCTCTAATGATACACGCCACGGCATCGCACTTTGCAAGGATGCTGCATCACTTGGCGTAGACGGTCTTTTGATTGTTACACCTTATTACAACAAAACTTCTCAGCGTGGTCTTATCCATCACTATGAAACACTTGCAGACAGTGTTGATAAGCCTATTATCCTCTACAATGTTCCGGGCAGAACGGGTGTTAATATTGCACCTTCTACGCTTGCGGCTCTTTCCGACCACCCCAACATTGCAGGTATTAAAGAGGCGTCGGGAAATATGGCGCAGGTTGTTGAAATGGTTTCTCTGTGCGGAGATAAAATTGATTTTTATTCAGGCTGTGACGAAATCAATGTTCCGATTGCATCTGTCGGCGGAAAGGGTGCTATTTCAGTTCTTGCAAACGTTGCCCCTAAACAGACACACGATATGATACAGTTTGCGCTTGACGGTAACTTCAAGGAGGCTGCAAAGCTCCAGTGCGAGGCACTTGACCTTATCAATGCCCTTTTCTGTGAGGTTAATCCCATACCCGTTAAAGAGGCTATGAACATTCTCGGTTTTGATGCAGGTCCTACAAGACTTCCTCTTTACAAAATGGCGGACGAAAATGTCGAGCGTCTGAGAAATTCAATGAAAAATTACGGCATAATATAATAAAAACAGAATAAAATTAAACCGTGCCTTGCGGCACGGTTTAATTTAAAAAGGTGGATTTATTCATATGATAAATATAATTTTAGTCGGCGCAAACGGAAAAATGGGACAGGTAATCTCCCGTATAACAGAGGAAGATGTAAACGCAAATATTGTCTGTGGCATCGACATAAATACAGAAAAGAAGAATTCTTTTCCCGTATATTCTTCCTTTGCAGATGTGAAAGAAAAATGCGATGTAATTATCGATTTTTCACATCCTTCCTCCCTTTCCGCAGTTCTCGAATATGCCATAAGCAATAAAAAGGCAATCGTTATTGCTACAACGGGGCTTTCTGATGAACAAATTCTTTCTATTAAGGCAGCAGCTCAGATAATTCCCGTTTTCTTCAGTGCAAATATGTCTTTGGGTGTAAATCTTATAATTCAGCTTGCAAAAAAGGCAACCGCTCTTTTAGAAGATAATTTTGATATCGAAATTATTGAAAAGCATCACAACCTTAAAATTGATGCACCGAGTGGAACGGCTCTTGCCATTGCTGACGCTATTAATGAAACGAGTGCACACTCAAACGAATATGTATATGACCGCCACAGTATGCGTAAAAAGCGCAGCAAGCGTGAAATTGGAATTCACAGTGTGCGTAGCGGTACAATTGTGGGTGAACACGATGTTATTTTTGCGGGCAATGATGAAATCATTGAAATCAAGCATACTGCAACAAGTAAGGAGATTTTTGCAGTTGGCGCAGTTAAGGCGGCGCACTTCCTCGCAAATAAAACTCCCGGTTTTTATAATATGGACGACCTTATCGCCGGCATCTAAAGGAATTTTAAGGAGGTTTTTATGAAAAGAACATCTCTTGGTGACAGAATACTTCCCTCCTACACTAAAGGGGAGGAAATTTTCAATATGGTCACCCACATCGTAGGCGGTGCTTTGGGTGTTTGTTATCTTGTGCTTTGCGTTATAATGGCAGCAATCCACAAAAACGCTTACGGAGTGGTTTCCTCCGCAATTTACGGTGCATCTGTGATACTTCTTTTTACTATGTCGAGTATTTATCACGGACTTCGCCCCGGTATGGCAAAAAAGGTACTGCAGGTAATTGACCACTGCACAATCTATGTTATGATTGCAGGAACCTATACCCCCATTACCCTTTCAGCAATGAGGCAAATTTCCCCTGCTCAGGCATGGACACTCTTTGGAATTGTATGGGGAATAACCTTTGTAGCAATGGTTTTCACAGCAATTGACCATAATAAATTTAAAAAGCTTTCTATGATTTGTTATATCGGTCTTGGATGGTTTGTTGTTGGTTTCTGGAAAACCACCTATGCCGCAATAGGTATGGGCGGTGCAGTTTATCTTGCCCTTGGCGGTGTGCTTTATACAATCGGTGCAGTGCTTTACGGCATCGGAAAAAAGAAACGCTACATTCATTCACTGTTTCATATATTCGTAAATGTAGCAAGCCTGATGCATTTCTTCTGCATACTTTTTTATGCAGTGTAAGGCTGACAAGGAATCAAAAACGAGGTACACGCCCCCGTTTTTGATGAATTTAGCGTTAAGGGTACACCCTTAACAATCCCCTTTACAAGATTTTAAATAAAAAAATATCTCTCCATCAGGAGAGATATTTTTTATTCAACTATATCAACGATAACCTTTTTACCGTCTCTGCCGGAAGCGGCACGCATAACAGTTCTGATTGCCTTTGCAATTCTACCCTGTCTGCCGATAACCTTTCCCATATCTGCGGGATTAACTCTCAGCTCAAGAAGGTCTGAATCTTCACGTTCAATTAAGGTAACATTGACCTCCTCAGGAAATTGGACAAGAGGTTTAACAATTGTCTCGAGTAGTTCCTTCATGTACTATCAACCTTTCTTAATTTTAGTCGATTATACCGTTTTTCTTGAGCAGGCTCTTTACAGTGTCTGTAGGCTGAGCACCGTTAGCAATCCACTGCTTTACCTTCTCGCCGTCAACTGTGAACACTGAAGGCTCTGTAAGGGGATTGTATGTTCCGATTTCCTCGATAAATCTACCGTCACGGGGATAACGGGAATCTGCTACAACTACACGATAATAAGGAGCTTTCTTAGCACCCATTCTTCTAAGTCTGATTTTTACTGCCATTTTTTACACCTCCGTAAAATATTGTTTATATAATAACTTACGTTATTAACTAAATTAATTTTGTTTAAAAAGGGAACCGCATCTTTTTAAGCTTTTTCGGGTCAGAAAACATCTTCATCATTTTCTGCATTTGTTCGAATTGTTTTAAAAAGAGGTTTACATCCTGAACGCCCAGACCGCATCCGTTTGCAATTCTTTTTCTGCGGCTGCCGTTTATGATTTCGGGGTTTTCACGTTCCTTTTTCGTCATAGAACAGATTATTGCCTCTGTCCTTACAAATTGCTTGTCATCAAGCTTA
>JAFSBF010000013.1 GCA_017441965.1 Clostridia bacterium
AAACGGATAAAACCGTAAAGGGGAGTGCTTTTATACTTTTTGCAATACGCCCGATTTCATCCTCCGTAAGTAATTCTGCCTTTTTTGCAGGGGAAATACCGATACGGTTTAAAATAAATACCCCTAACGTCTTATGCAAAATTCCTGACAGGAAATCCTCAGCCTTAAGGTGGGAGAGAGCGGCTTTTCTTTTTATAAAAAGCTCTTTAAGCTCTGTTATGGAAAAGTCGGGCATTAAATCAACCGTTAATTTATCATTTTCACCTAAAAGACGTGAAAGCTGCATAACGGCAATCCCCGAAAGACCGTAATCGGTAAACTGTACCTCGCCCTTTTCGCTGCGGAGAGTTTCGCTGCCTCTTGAAAGTGTGACGGTGCTGTGCGCACGGATACCCTTTAGCTGTTTTACATTTTCCTTTACCTTAACGGGGGCAAGTGCATATGAATAACGTGTGATTGTATGTCCAAGTGATTTTAAAAGCCTGAACGAATTTCCGTCAGTACCAAATGACGGTGCAGAAAATCCGCCTGCCGAGATTATAACCTTGTCAAAAAATTCACCGTTTATAATAAACCCGTTTTTACTTTTTTCAATTTTTTGAATAAAAGCATTGGTGTGTATTTTCACCCCAAGATGCTCGCACTCAAACCGCAGGGCATCTGCTACCGCGTTTGCACGTCTGGAATAGGGGTATATCCTGCCGCTTTCCTCACAGAAAAGTATACCTATGCTTTCAAAAAACTGCCTTTCCTCTTCGGGAGAAAAGGCAGAAAGTATTTTAGTTATATATTCGGGCGAATGGGAAAAATAGTGTCTTTCTGACATATCGGTATTTGAAAGATTGCATCTGCCGTTTCCCGTGGCAAGGAGCTTTTTTAAAATTCTGTCACTGCGCTCAAAAACGTGAATGTCAGATGTATTGTTTTCCCTTTTTGCGTAAATTGCCGCAGCGATACCACTCGCACCGCCGCCGATTATCGCAATTTTCAATATATATCAGCCTCACTTTTTTTATCTCTTGTCATAAGGGTAATAACCTCACTGCGTGCATCCTTACCCTCAAATAAAACTCTGTATGCGGCATTTACAATGGGCATTTCAACACCGACATTTTTAGAAAGGCGATAAGCCGCCTCTGTTGCACACACGCCCTCAACCGTCATATGAACTTCGCTAAGGGCATTTTCAAGGCTTTTTCCCTGACCGATAAGTATTCCTGCACGGCGGTTTCTTGAATGCATTGATGTACACGTTACGATTAAATCGCCTATACCGCTAAGTCCGCTGAAGGTTTCCTGCTTTGCACCCATTTTCACACCGAGGCGCATAATTTCATGAAGTCCACGCGTCATAAGAGCCGCCTTTGTATTATCGCCGTAGCCAAGTCCGTCCGTTATTCCTGCACACAGTGCAATAATGTTTTTAAGTGCACCGCCAAACTCAACCCCTGCAACATCGGGGTTTGTGTAAACACGGAATGTGGGGGACATAAATATATCCTGAAGCTTTGCGGCAAGTGCCATATCCTCGCACGCAAGCACATTTGTAGTCGGGATAGAGCGTGCAACCTCCTCTGCGTGTGACGGACCGCTTAGTACGGCAATGCAGGAAGAGGGCATTTCCTCCTTAAAAACCTCACTGAGGCGGCAAAGCTTTTCTTCATCAATACCCTTTGAAATATTTACAACAGTTTTGCCGTCAGCTACTTTTCCAAGTGCACGTGCCGTTGTGCGCACTGCCTTTGACGGCACGGCAGATACGAGTATTTCGCCAAAGTCTGCTGCCTCTTTTATATCACTTGTAAATTTGATGTCGTAATCCCCAAAACCAATCCCCGGGAGAAATTCGCGGTTTTCGCGGTCTTGGCGGAGGTTTTCACTCTCTTCTTTTTTATATGACCACAGACAAACCTCATGCCCGTTTGAACATAAAAGAAGTGTCATAGCCGTTCCCCAGCCGCCGCTGCCGATAACTGAAATTTTCATATAATTAGTCCTTTCTTTTCTGTCCGAGCTTATTCTCGGTACCGCTAATGAGTCTTTTTATATTTGCGTGATGGCGTACTATGCAAAGAATACCAATGATAAAGCAGAAAACAGAAAATTCGTTAACCTTGAAAAATACAAATGCCGCAACCATTGCCGCTACTGCCGCAAGGATTGATGAAAGCGAAACATATTTTGTGATAAGTACAACAACTATAAAGGTTGCCACTGCAACAAGTGCCGTGGGGTAGTGGAGTGTAAGGAGCACTGCAAGGCTTGTTGAAACACCCTTTCCCCCCGCAAATTTATAATACACGGGGAAATTGTGACCGAGTACCGCGCCAAGTGCTGCGCTGCATTCAAGCAGGGAAGTGCCAAATACCCACCGTACTAAAAGCACGGCAATAACCCCCTTTGAAATATCAAGAAGGAACACAACTGCCGCAGGAAGCTTTCCGTAAGTACGCAGTACATTTGTAGCACCTGCGTTACCGCTGCCGTGGTTTCGTATATCGTCACCTCGGAGCTTTGAATATATAATCGCAAAGTTAAGAGAACCTAAAAGGTAACCGAGTATTAAACAAAGTATAACTTTAGACAAAGATAATCAAACTCCTTTCAAAAAATTGAAAATGGACAATGGAAAATTTCGGTGGATTTTCGCCAAAGCGAAAATCTTCATTAACTTTCAACTTTCAACTTTCAATTTTTAATTTTCCTTGCTTCTTTCCCGCACAATAAACTTAAGCGGTGTTGCTTTTAAATTAAAGCTGTCACGTATGCAGTTTTCAATATAACGGATATAGCTGAAGTGTGCCAGTTCGTGGTCGTTAACAAAGATAACGAACGTAGGCGGTTTTGTAGAAACCTGCGTCATATAATAAAGCTTTAATCTCTTGCCCTTGTCGCTCGGAGGCTGAACACGCATTGTAGCCTCTGCAAGGCAATCGTTTAAAACGCCTGTCTGCAATCTCATTGAATTTTGATTTGTGACATATGTCACCATCTCAAAAATGTTATTAAGCCTCTGTCCCGTCTGTGCCGAGATGAAGAGGATGGGCGCATACGTCATAAAGCTTAATTTATCACGTATTTCCTTTGTAAACTCATTTACACTGCTGTTATCCTTTTCAACCAAATCCCATTTATTTACACAGATTATTGATGCCTTTCCCTCATCATGGGCATAGCCTGCAATTTTGGCATCCTGCTCACTGATACCCTCCGTTGCATCAATCATAATAAGGCACACGTCACACCTTTCAACCGCACTGTAGGAACGGATAACGCTGTAGCGTTCAAGACTGTCTGTAACCTTTGCCTTACGACGGATTCCTGCCGTATCAATAAGAGTGTATTTTTCTCCGTTACGCTCGTAAAGTGTATCAATACTGTCACGTGTTGTTCCTGCAATGTTAGATACAATAACACGGTTTTCACCAAGGAGCTTATTTACAAGGGAGCTTTTACCTGCGTTGGGTTTACCCACAATGGCAATCTTGATTGTATCGTCCTCTTCCTCCTCGATGGCGGTGGGGAAGTGCTTTACACATTCGTCAAGGACGTCACCAACACCCATTTTATGAAGTGAAGAAATTGCAATCGGGTCACCTAAGCCCAGATTGTAAAACTCATAAAAATCAAGGGGAGGCTCACCGGGGGTGTCAACCTTGTTTACAACAAGCACTATGGGCTTGCCCGATTTCTGGAGCATTGTGCAAACCTCCTGGTCGGCAGCCGTCAGTCCGTCACGGATATCCGTCATAAA
>JAFSBF010000091.1 GCA_017441965.1 Clostridia bacterium
AAAGCAGACTATGCTTTTTGGGGAGAAGGAAAAGCAATGCGTTGAGCGTATGTTTTGCTGCTATAGCAAAACGGAAGCGATGTCTGCTTTGCTTTGACGCCATACAGCTTCGGGTAACCCAAGCTTCGCTTGGCTCAGTTTGTCCGTTCTGAAGCATTTTTTCCTATCCCCTTATAAAGGCTTTCGCTCGCGCACCACTACATACAAAAGAAAGAGAGGATAATATGAACAGAAGAATATTTTGTCTGATGATGACATTTGTAATTATGTTCACATCATTTATCCCCTTTGTCGAGGCGGACAGTACACTCTACGCCTCTGATGGCAGAACAATAAACGTAAATTCCGAGGATATTGAGCTTTGGAAAAATGTCGGTTGGTTTGAAACTGCCGAGGATGCAAAAATCATTACTATGTACAGTATGGACGGAAGAACGCTTGATATTCCGCAGTACTATCGGGATGCTTATAATAAAGTCGGCTGGTACAATACCCGTGAAGAGGTTGTAACAACTATGTACAGCATGGACGGGCGCTCGCTTGAGGTTTACAAAGATTTGGGCGAGGCATACAGAAATGTCGGCTGGTATTATAATCTTTCCGACGTTACTGAAAAAATGTACGACAGTAAAGGCAATGAATACACCGTTTTTAAGGATAATATCGAGGCTGAACGCAAAAAGGGACTTTCCACCAATAAAAATGATGTAATGCAGATTATGTTTTCAGCCGACGGCAGATTTTTGTACGTTCCGTATGAAGATGTCGAGGCTTATAATAAGGTTGGCTGGTACACAGGTGGAACAAAGCTTGACCCTACGCGCCCCATGGTTGCACTGACATTTGATGACGGACCGGGGAAATACACCTCAAAAATCCTTTCTATTCTTGAGCAATACAATGTAAGGGCGACCTTCTTTGTTCAGGGCAAAAATGTGTCAGGGTATAAGCAGGTATTAAAGCGTGCCGTTGATATGGATTGCGAAATAGGAAATCACACGTGGAGCCACGTTAATCTTTCAGGCTCTTCCTCTGCGACAATTTCACAGCAGATTTCTTCTACAAACAGTGCCATATATGCGGCAACGGGAAAATACCCTACGCTTTACCGTCCACCATACGGTGCATATAACAAATCTGTATTAAACAGTATATCTATGGCGGCGATTATGTGGTCCGTAGATACTCTTGACTGGAAAACACGTAACCCGCAAAAGACACTTGCAAGTGTAAAGAAGGATGCCGTTGACGGCTCAATAATACTTCTTCACGATATACACTCCCCCACTGCCGATGCGGTGGAAAGTGTTGTAAGGCATCTTCTGATGCAGGGGTATCAGCTTGTCACTGTGAGCGAGCTTATTGAGGCTCGTCAGGGCGCAGTTGTAAGCGGCAAAGTATACACCAACGTAAAACCATAAAGAATAAACCACTCCCTTTTGGTTATACTAAAACTAAAAAGGAGTGGTTTTTTTATGCAATTTTATCCGCAGATTTCTTTTATCCACGCACGTGAAATTCTTGATTCAAGAGGCAATCCCACAATTGAAACAGAGGTCTTTTTAGATGACGGCACCTTTGCCTGTGCCGCCGTACCGTCAGGCGCATCAACGGGTGCTTTCGAGGCGTACGAGCTTCGCGATGGCGATAAATCACGCTATATGGGAAAAGGCGTCCTAAAAGCCGTAAAAAATGTAAACACAATTATTAATAAGGAGCTTTGCGGCAAAAATCCCTTTAACCAAAGAGCCATTGACACGCTTTTATGCGAGCTTGACGGCAGTGAAAACAAGTCTGAGCTTGGCGCAAATGCCATTCTCAGCGTTTCCCTTGCCGTGGCAAAAGCTGCTGCAAACTCCCTCGGCATAAGTCTTTACCGATATATAGGCGGTGTGAATGCGTGCAGACTTCCTATGCCTATGATGAATATTATAAACGGTGGAAAGCACGCAGGAAATTCCATCTGCTGTCAGGAATTTATGATAATGCCTACGGGGGCAGAAACCTTTTCAGAGGGATTAAGGCAGTGCGTTGAGGTATTCCACACCCTCGGCTCCATTCTTAAAAAGCAGGGCTACTCCACCGCAGTAGGTGACGAAGGCGGCTTCGCACCCGATTTCCCGAATGACGAGGAAGCTCTCAAGGCAATCTGCTCTGCCGTTGAAAAAGCAGGCTTTAAACCCGGTGAGGATTTTAAAATCGCACTTGACCCTGCCACCACCGAAATGTATGAGGCGGCAAAAAAAGAGGGCAAGGAAGGAAGCTACTACTTCTGGAAGCATAAAAATTTCCTCACTCAGCAGGAAATGATTTCCTTCTGGGAGGATTGGGTTAAGCGTTACCCCATCTGCTCTATCGAGGATGCTATGAGCGAGGAGGACTGGGACGGATGGAAGGAAATCACTGCCCGCCTCGAAGATAAAATCCAGCTTGTGGGCGATGACCTCTTTGTAACAAACTCTCAGCGCCTTCAAAAAGGCATTGACCTAAGTGCCGCAAATGCAATCCTTGTAAAAGTAAATCAGATAGGAACTCTCAGCGAAGCACTTGATGCAATCGAGCTTGCAAAGCGTTCAGGCTTTAACACCATCATTTCCCACCGCAGCGGCGAAACGGAGGATACCACAATATCGGATATTGCCGTAGCGGTAAATTCAGGGCAGATAAAAACGGGCGCCCCCTCCAGAACAGACAGAACAAGCAAATACAACAGACTTTTAAGAATAGAAGAAGAATTGTGCTCTCAGGCAATGTTCTAAAAAAATAGCGGCTTGGATTTTAAACATTCCAAGCCGTTATTACAAATCTTTTATTCAAAAATTACGATTTCAAGTGTGGGCATCTGTGCAGGAATGCTCATTGTAGCCATTCCGTTTGTGCGTGCTCTTAAAACTGTGCCCTCTTTAATATCTGCAAGAGATTTTACGTTTCCGTCAGCATCCTTTATAATTGTTTCTTCTGCTACGTTAAGTGCAACCTCATTTTCCCCAAGGATAATCTGTGTAACGGTGCCTTCTTCTGCAACAACCTCGCTTACACTGCCTTCCTTAATAACCTTTGCAAGCTCACCTGTAACCTCTATCTTTGATGCAGTTGTCATCGGAGGAAGTGACATTGTCATTGTTTCACCGTAGGTAACATTAAGCTGCATTGAGGAATCAATATCTGAAAGCTTAATTTCCTTGCCCTCGCTGTCTACAATCTCTGTATCCTCTGTAACATTTACAATAACCTCACCGTAAACAAAATCCATTACTGTAAGGCTGTCTTCGCCAATTTCTGTTGCGTAAACGCTTGCAATAGGTGCCGCTGCTTCAGGAGCAGTCTCTCCCTCTTCCTTTTCCTGACCGTATGTGATTGCTATATCATTTGAAGTATCAATCGTTCCGCCCAGAATATCACTTACAAAACTTGCAGGAACGTATGTTGTTCCGTCAACAAGTATCGGTGCAGTACCAAGGGGCTGATGTGCCATTCTTGAGAATGCATATCCGTCAAAATCAGGAGAACATGTTATGAAGATAGGCATTTTCACAATTTCAATCGCTCTTGACTCTTCAATCCAGTTAACCTCAAAACCAAGCTCCTCACAAACGCCTCTTAAGGGTATCATCTTATCGCCTGCTTCATTAACTATGTAATCTGCCGCGATTTCGTTTCCGTTTACGATAACCTTATTGTCACCCTGTGCCATTGCAACAAGTGCTGAAAGTGCAACTGCACCTGCAACTGTTAATCCGAGAAATTTTTTCATTTTACATCTTTCCTTTCGTTTATAGTCTACCGAAATCTTCGGGACTTTTTTATCTCTTCGCCTATTATACGTCACACAAAAAGGAAAGGTTCAAAAAATTTTGAAAAAATTATTCAAATAATTTACTAAGCGCTTTTTTCTCAATTCTTGACACATAACTGCGGCTTATTCCAAGAGCGACAGCAACCTCTCTTTGTGTAAGAGGCTCGCACCCGCACAAGCCATAGCGCATCTTTATAATTTCCCTTTCTCTCTCTGCAAGGGAAGTTTTTATTTTTTTGTAGAGCCGTGCTACCATATTTTCACGATCCATCTTTTCGCATATATCCTCATTATCACACGGAAGTACATCCATCAGCGAAACCTCATTCCCGTCACCGTCAAATCCAATCGGCTCACTCAGCGACACCGGATTTGCAAATTTTTTGTCGTGCCTGAGCGCCATTAATATTTCATTTTCTATCCCCTCTTGACG
>JAFSBF010000092.1 GCA_017441965.1 Clostridia bacterium
ATAAAAAGCAAAAAAATCCCCGAAAATGCTCAAAAATACTGTACATTTGGGAAAATGTGTGCTATAATGTTTCTGATTGCAGAGAAACAGTATAAATATACGGAGGGAAAACGAATGGCGAGCTTTTTTCACGCAAATAAATCGGTGCCTCTTCCCATAGAATTTATAAATAAATATATGATTAGTGCAA
Source organism: Clostridia bacterium (assembly GCA_017441965.1). Classification (GTDB taxonomy): domain Bacteria; phylum Bacillota; class Clostridia; order UMGS1883; family UMGS1883; genus UMGS1883. The sequence continues at coordinate 191 of JAFSBF010000092.1, forward strand.
ATGCGACGTATGTGAAGGTATACCTTTACGGTCTCGCCAAATGCTATGAGGGTGGGGAGGATATATCAAATGCCGAGATTGCCGAGGCACTTGATATTCTCGAAACAGATGTAAACAAGGCGTGGCGCTATTGGAAAAAAGTAGGACTTGTACATAGTGAGGGCAAGGGTAACCTTGTTTTCGATACAATTGAAAACGTGCAGAAAAAACCGCAAAGCACAAAGGCAGAAATGGCACAGAGTGAGGAAAAGGAAACTGCCGAAAAACCGAAAAACACATCAATGAAGGAAATTGCAAAGGCAATGGACATAAACCCCAAGATGAAAGAAACGGTAGGTATGGCAGAGCAGCTTTTGAAAAAAACTCTTTCCGCACGTGAGGTAAGTGCACTGTATAATTTTATGCAGTGGTACTCAATGAGTCAGGAAATGGTGCTTTTGCTTCTTGAATACTGCGTAACCATTGACAAGACAAGCTTTAGCTATATTGAAAAGGTTGCGGCAAGCTGGAATGAGCAGGGCGTAACAACGCTTGAGGCGGCGACAAAGCTTTTAAACCGTGCCGTTAAAGAGGTTAAGATGCAGGCAAAATGCAAGAAAATGTTCGGCCTTGACCGTGAGCTTTCGCAGACAGAGGCAGGCTATATAGGAAGATGGGTGTCAGAGCTTTCAATGAGTGAGGCAATGATAAGAAATGCCTATGAAAGAACGGTTACCAATACAGGAAAAATATCAATGCCGTATATGAACACGATTTTAAAGTCGTGGTATGAAAAGGGTATAAAGACCGTTTCGCAGATTGCGGAGAAGGAAAATGCCCCAAGGAAAGAAAAGGCGGGTGCATCTTCATATCAGCTTGACGATATGGCGGCGTTGGAGCGACGTATAAGACTTGAAAAACAAAAAAGGTAAAGGAGTGACGTACCTTGGCTGAAACAATATATGAAAAGGCAGCAAAAATAATTGCAGAGCGAAAGGAAGAACGTCGCTTTGAACTCAGGAGACGCAGAAGTGAGGTTTTTTCAAAAATCCCACGTCTTCTGGAAATTGAAACACAGCTTGACCGCTTTGGTATAAGGATGCTCAACCTGCTTGCAAGCGGTGAGTGTGATGAAAACCGTGCGGTGAGCGGTATTATGGCTGAAAATAAAGAGTACGTAAAGGAAAGGGAGCGCCTTTTATCAGTGCACGGCTTTCCGCCCGATTACCTTGATGTAAAGCCTGCGTGCCAGAAGTGCGGCGACAGCGGCTTTGACGGTGACAAAATCTGTGAATGTCTGCGCCGTGAAATTACGTCAATTGCTCTTAAAGAGGCAAATCTTTCAGATGCACTTGCTTGTCAGGTGTTTGAGAAATTCAGCCTCGGCTATTACAGTGACGAATTTGTAGAGGAATACGGTTGTTCCCCACGTGAAAATATGCGTTCTATACTGCGTGAATGTATGGCGTATGCAGATGAATTTGAAAAAACGCAGGAAAATCTTCTCCTTTGCGGCGGATGCGGGCTGGGAAAAACCTTTTTATCATCTGCCATTGCAAACAGACTTCTCCAGAAGGGCATAGACGTGCTATATGTAAGCTGCAACGCACTTTTCCCGATTTTGGAGGATATGCATTTTGGAAGAGAGGTTTCAGAGAGGGCGCAGTATATCGTTAAAAAGCTTAACGACTGCGAGCTTCTGATACTTGACGACTTGGGAAGTGAGTTTGTAACGCAGTTTACGTCTGCAGAGCTTTTCCGTATAATAAATAACCGCCTGATAAACGGCAGAAAAATGATAATTTCCACAAACCTTAACAGAAGTATGCTGGCAAAAACTTATAACGAAAGGATTGCCTCACGCATTGCAGGGGGCTTTTCTATGCTCGAATTTTTGGGTGAGGATATTCGTAAAATCAAAAAACTTGAGGGTAAGATATGATTGAAAATGCAAAAATGCTGATTGATGAATATGTAAAACTTGCGGAAGAAATTCTTGTGGAATTTTCCTTTGATGAAAATTCTGCACTTAAAAAGCTTTCTCACCTTCGAGAAAAGCTCGGGGAAAAGCACAGTGTCGGGGAAGAGAGCGAGGAGCTTTTTACGGCGTGTACCTACAACGCCCTTGCGGCAATAAACTCTGCTCCCTGCCATACAAAGAAAAACGATCAGCTTATAGCCTTTATAACAGAGGCGAAAGAGGAATTGCGCCTTATTGGCGAGATGCTGTAAAACTAAAAAAAACAATAAAAAAATATTGACAACGTCTTTTGGCAGAGTTATAATATAGCGTATAAGTTTGGAGATGTAAATTATGAATTCATTAACAGTATTCACATCTGTAATAATTCTAATTAACGCTATAATTATTCTACTTGCTGAAAGTTCTGATAATAATAGCGCTTTTTGTCGTGTTTTGATGTGAGTACAGTTACGTATTGAAAAGTATAGTTTTTTCAATGCCTGCGGCAAATAGTGCTGCAGGCATTTTATTTTTATTTTATTAGGGGTGTAAGTTATGAAAAAAATCCAAATTACCGATGTAACATTAAAAAAACTGTCACAAGACCGCAGTTTATCACTACTTTTCCGTGAAAAGACGGCGATTGCAGCTTGTGCGGCATCTTTAGGTGTTAATGCGGTAGAACTACCCCCTATGAAAAATGTTCGTGAAGATACTATTATAAATAAGACGATATCTCAGAACGTATCGGGGGCAGCAGTAGTAATACCTGTAGGCTTTACAAAGGAAAGCGTTAATGAGGCGTGGGAAAGTGTTAAGGATGCACAAAATCCCAGACTTCAACTTGAGGTTCCCACTTCAACAGTACAGATGGAGTACACATATCATATAAAGGCAGATAAGATGCTCGAAAAAATTGCAGAGCTTCTCTGCGAGGCAAAAAAGCTTTGCAGTGATGTTGAATTTTGTGCTCTTGATGCAACACGTGCCGATGAAGATTTTCTTATAAAGGCGGCTGCGGTTGCTAAGGAAAAAGGTGCAGGAATTATTACCTTGTGTGATGATGCAGGGGTAAGCCTTCCTGATGAGATTGCAGACCTTGTTAAGAAGGTAAAGGAAGCAGCAGACACATCTGTGTATGTGCAGCTTTCAGATAAAATCGGTATGGCAGCAGCATCAGCAGTTGCTGCAATTAAAGTGGGTGCCGACGGTCTTAAATGTGCAATGGCAGGGGAGGATGCTCTTTTGATGGGTGTTCTTTCAAATGCGATAGGCGCACGCGGAAGTGCAATCGGTGCAGAAATTTCCCTTGAAAATACAAAAATTCACGCAAGCATTAAGGATATGCTTTCAAAAATAAATCACGAGGCTTATGAAAAAGCAACGGATATGAGTGAGAAAAAGAAAATTCTTCTTGATTCAGACAGTACGCTGACAGATGTTAAGTATGCGGCAAATGTTTTAGGATATGACCTTAGTGACGAGGATAACGGTAAGGTACATAAGGCACTTTTGCAGACTTGTGAAAAGAAGGGCAGTGTAGGTGCAAAGGAGCTTGAGGCACTTATTGCAAGCTTTGCTATGCAGGCACCCTCAACCTACCACCTTGAAAGCTACAGTGCAAACTGTACCAACCTTACAAGTGCTATGTCGCAGGTAACACTTAAATGTGGTGACGAGATACTTTCGGGTGTCAGCACAGGCGACGGTCCGATTGACTCTCTTTTCCGTGCGATAGAGCAGAGTATCGGTTATCACTATGAGCTTGATGATTTTCAAATTCAGGCAGTTACCGACGGTAAAGAGGCGCTTGGCAGTGCGATTGTAAGACTTCGTAATAACGGAAAGCTTTACAGCGGTAACGGAATTTCAACAGATATTATGGCGGCAAGTGTCAGGGCATATATAAATGCACTGAATAAGATTGTGTTTGAGGAGGATTAAGATGAAGCTTACCTTTTCAACTAAAAATGTAACGAGACCATCGTTTATTGACACATGCCGATATGCGTATGATTACGGATATTCAGGCTTTGAAATATACGATGCAATTAATGAGAGAAAGCAGCATTATGACAGTATTTTAAGAAGTGAAAGAACAGCTGATTCAAAGAGAAAGCTTGTAAACCGTGCACTTGAGGTTTCAGCGCTTGTATACCCATATCCGCTTGAAGAGACAGAGGCAACGGGCGAAACACTTCTTAAATACGTTGATATGGCGAGAAATGCAGGAATTGAACACATTATCGTACGTAATGAGAAAAAGGTTTCAAATGAGGTTCTTAAAAATAAGCTTTCTGCGGCGATAGAGAGGGCGGAAAAATCTGACATTCAAATTCTTTTTGAAACGAAAGGATATCTTGCCTCTACGGAGAATGTAATAGATATAATAAACTTTTTCTCCTCCGCAGTAATCGGTGCATCGTGGAATGTACGTGAAACGTATTTTGGCGCTGACGAAAGTGCTGAAACAACAATTAAAAACCTCGGGGCATATATAAAGTACGCACGTCTTGGCGATATGAAGAATGGAAAAACGGTACTTATCGGTGAGGGCGAGCTTCCCGTTGACAGCTTTGTAAATGCACTTTCCTCACTTAATTATGACGGATATATATGCGTGGCTTGGAACGAGGAAATTAACGATGCCGATATCGTTCTTACGCATTTTGCAAACTACGTTGCAAACCTTTCAAGGGAGAAAAAGGATTTTGACCGCCCGTATTACAACAGGGCAAGAACAGGCACCTTCGTGTGGAAAAAGTATGACGTTATTGACGCTACATTTTCTGATGTGCTTGACAAAATGGTTGAAAAATATCCTGACCAGTATGCATTTAAGTACACAACGCTTGATTATACAAGAACATATAAGGAGTTTCGCCGTGACGTTGATGAATGTGCGGCGGCGCTTATCTCCCTCGGCGTAAAGGCAGGCGACCATGTTGCCGTATGGGCAACAAATATCCCTGCATGGTTTATAACCTTCTGGGCAACGACGAAAATCGGTGCAGTTTTGGTTACTGTTAACACCGCATATAAAATACGTGAGATTGAATATCTTTTAAGGCAGTCCGATACACATACACTTATTATGATTGAGGAGTGCAAGGATATTAACTATAAAGAAATTATAGAGGAGCTTTGTCCTGAACTCAAATCTCTTACCCCCGGGGATGCGCTTTACTCCAAAAATCTTCCCTTCCTCAGAAACGTGGTAACAGTCGGCTTTTCAATGGAGGGCTGTCTTGAATGGGATGAAATGCTTTCAAGAAGTGCACTTGTTCCCATTGATGAGGTAAGGCGGAGAGCATCTCTTGTAAAGCCTGATGACGTATGTAATATGCAGTATACATCAGGTACAACGGGATTTCCAAAGGGTGTTATGCTGACACACAGAAACATAGTAAATAACGGTAAGACAATCGGTGACAGAATGGATTTATCAACGGCTGACCGTATGATGATTCAGGTTCCGATGTTCCATTGCTTCGGTATGGTGCTTTCAATGACGTCTATGATGACACACGGCGGAACACTTTGCCCGATGCCGTACTTCTCACCAAAATCGTCGCTTGCCTGCGTGAATGATGAACGCATCACCTGCTTTAACGGCGTGCCGACGATGTTTATTGCAATGTTTAACCACCCCGATTTTGCAAAAACAGATTTTTCATATATGCGCACAGGCATTATGGCAGGTGCCAACTGCCCTGCGGACTTGATGCGCCGTGCCGCTGACGAAATGAATATGAGGGAGATTATTTCCGTTTACGGTCAGACGGAGGCATCACCCGGCTGTACAATGGGTGAGGTTAACGAAGACCTTGACCACCGTGTTGAAACTGTTGGAAGTGCATTCCCCGGTGTTGAATGTAAAATCATTGACCCTGAAACGGGTGAAGAGCTTCCCGACGGTGAAAGCGGTGAGTTTGTTGCGCGTGGCTTTAATATTATGAAGGGCTACTACAAAATGCCTGAGGCTACTGCACAGACAATTGACAAGGACGGATGGCTTCATTCAGGAGATATATGCTGCAGAACAGAGGATGGCTATTACAAAGTAACGGGCAGACTCAAGGATATGATAATCCGTGGCGGTGAAAACCTTTACCCCCGTGAGATTGAGGAGTTTTATCTCACCAATCCAAAGGTGCGTGATGTTCAGATTGTTGGTGTTCCCGATGAACGCTATGGCGAGGAATGTTGTGCATGGGTTATTCTCCACAAAGGGGAGAGTTCAGACGAAAACGAAATGAAGGAATTTGGTAATGCGTCAATCGCACGCCATAAGGTTCCGAGATATTTTGTTTTTGTAAAGGAATTCCCTATGAATGCGGCAGGAAAAATTCTTAAATATAAAATGCGTGAGCAGTCTATACAAATGCTTGGATTAGAAAGGAAGTAATATATATGTTAAACATTAAGATTGAGAAAACAACCACTCCTAAGGAAAAACCTGCGAAAGGACAAAAGCTCGGCTTTGGTAAAATCTTTACAGACCATATGTTTGTAATGGATTATACCGAGGGTAAGGGTTGGCACGACCCAAGAATTGTACCCTTCCAGAACCTTGTAATGTCGCCTGCTGCAATGGTATTCCATTACGGTCAGGAAATGTTTGAGGGTCTTAAGGCGTACAAGGGTGTTGACGGAAAGGTAAGGCTTTTCCGCCCCGATATGAACGCAAAGAGAACGAATGACACAAACGACCGTCTTTGTATCCCTCAGCTTCCCGTAGAGGATTTTGTTGAGGCAGTTAAGGCAGTTGTAAAGGTTGACGAGGACTGGATTCCTACAGAGGACGGTACATCGCTTTACATTCGTCCGTTCATTATCGCAACTGATGAATTTTTAGGCGTTGCACCTTCAAAGACATATAAGTTTATAATTATCCTTGCACCCAGCGGCGCTTACTATGAAAGCGGTCTTGCACCCGTAGGTATCTGGATTGAGGATGAATATGTAAGAGCCGTTAAGGGCGGTATGGGCTTTGCAAAAACAGGCGGTAACTATGCCGCAAGCCTTATCGCACAGGTGAAGGCACACGATGACGGATATTCTCAGGTGTTGTGGCTTGACGGTGTTGAGAGAAAATATATTGAAGAGGTTGGCGCAATGAACATCTTCTTCAAAATTGACGGAAAGATTGTTACCCCGATGTTAAACGGAAGTATTCTTCCCGGTGTAACACGTAACAGTGTTATTGCACTTTGTAAGAAGATGGGCTACGAGGTTGAGGAACGCCGTATCAGCGCGCAGGAGCTTATCGATGCACAGAAGAACGGTAAGCTTGAGGAGTGCTTTGGTACAGGTACTGCGGCAGTTATCTCACCCGTTGGTAAGCTTCGCTATGTTGATGATGTAATGATTATCAATAACAACTGCATCGGTGAAGTAAGCCAGAAGCTCTACGATACTCTTACAGGTATTCAGTGGGGTAAGCGTGAGGATGATATGGGATGGACAGTAGAGGTATAAAACGTATCACCATTTTCAGCGGACATTACGGCAGCGGAAAAACCAATGTTGCAGTGAACTACGCCCTTTGGCTCAGAAAAAATGAACTCGAGGTTTCAATTGCAGACCTTGATATAGTAAATCCGTATTTCAGGACAAAGGACAGTATGCAGATACTTTCTGAAAAGGGGATAAAGCTCATTTCCTCTGAATATGCAAACAGCAACGTTGATGTTCCTGCACTTCCCGCAGAAACGTACGGAATGCTCCACAATAAAAAACAGCACTGCGTAATTGATGTAGGCGGTGATGACCGTGGTGCACTGGCACTCGGACGTTACAGTGACGGTATAATAGAGGATGGCGATTACGAGCTTTTGTTTGTAATTAATAAATACCGACCTCTGACAAGAAATGCCGATATGACGCTTGAGATTATGGCTGAAATCGAAAAGGCGTGTCATATGAAGTTTACGGCAATTGTAAACGACTCAAACTTAGGCGATGAAACAACGGCGGAGGATGTGCTCGGAAGTGTTTCCTATGCACAAGAGGTTTCAGAGAAAGCATCGCTCCCCATTAAGATGACAACAGTAAAGAGTGATTTATATGATGCACTTAAAGATAAGATAGAAAATTTAATGCCAATAGAGCTTTATGTAAGACAAAGCTTTGCAGAAAGGAATGATTAAGAATGGCAAAGGTAACCTTTGATAAGGATTTATGTAAGGGATGCGGTCTTTGTGTAAAGGCGTGCCCCAAGAAAATTGTTGCACTTTCAGATGACCTTAATAAGAGGGGATACCACCCTGCAGAGGTCAAAGAGCAGGATAAGTGCATTGGCTGTGCATTTTGTGCAACAATGTGCCCCGAC
>JAFSBF010000093.1 GCA_017441965.1 Clostridia bacterium
AGCCTAAAACGAAGGCGTAGTGTTCCTTTTCCTCTGCCTGCTCAATATCGGCAACATAGCCGCAATAGTCCAGATAAACAGCTACATACTCGCCCAGCTCAAATTCAAATTTGTCGCAATCGTAAACGGGATAGAAATTATCGTCAATATAAATTCCGTCATCATCTGTTGCGGTTATTTTACCATCAAGCTTTTTTTCCGATACAACAAGCTTATACAAACGATTATTTTCAGCAGCACTGATACTGATAATGCTGTCAGGAGAAATATCTGAAAGCTTCATTGCTTTCCCGTCGGCGGATGAAATATTGAAATGAATATCCTCATTCTCCTCCTCCAGTGTCAGATAACGCCCTGAGTTAAAATAAGAGCCAATTTCAAATTCAATAGATTCATTTTTGATGTTTTTAACCCTGACATTGGTGTAATCTTCCATGAATATTAAATCTATTTTTCTATCAGCGTCATTATCAACAAATTTAAAATATCCACGGCTTAATATAAGGTCACTGTCTGTATGCGCCAGAATAATTCTGCCGTTTTTTACAAGGCGTGCTCTGCTTATATCAAGAGTTCTCGTCTTGTTTTCATCATAATACCTTATCTCTTTTTTGTTTATATTTGAAATATCCTTTTGATAAACGGTTGTAACGGTGTTTATGTTTGCAATATTGCGCACAGCAATAATTTCATCGTAACTGCCCGTCTCTCTGGCATAAAATTCCACACACATACCCAGATAAAGTGCAACGTCGGTACCGCCCGTGCGGTAGGTCACATCATCGATTTCCACCTCATCACGTTTAAGATTGCTGTTAGGTGTATTGAGGTATGTGTCGTAGTTTGCCGTTACAATACCACGACGCAGTGTAACGCCGTCCTCGTGCAGTGTACGCAGTGTTACATCCTTTTCTCCGTACATATTGAGCTGCTGTACATCCAAAGCATTATACACCATCTGCATAAGACATCCTCGTGTGAAGCCGTCTTTGAAATTAACGCCCTTGTTTAATCTGAGGCTTGTTCCCTGCTTTATATATCCGTTTGGATAACCACCGTCACGCAATGCACCGCTTTCATAACCAAGTGCGCAAACAAGGGTTTTCATAGCTTCCTCATATTTTACATTATTATGGGGTGCAAAGTGGGTATCGGAAATTCCGTTCATAATTCCCATTCCGCACAAAAGCTCCACATAACCGAAAAACCAGTCGTCGGGCTTAACGTCATCAAAGCGCTGCTCTGCGTTCTCATTATACATAGAAGCATCTGCAACTCCTATCAAACGTGAAATAACAGCCGTAAACTCTGCACGTGTTACAGGCTTATCTAAATTGAGATTTCCGTTTTCATCGCCTACCATAATCTGATATGAGCATACATCAAGCATTGCCTCGGAAGAAGCAGACTGATTAGCAAATGCACTCTGACACAGCAGAATACACATAGCAGTAAATATAGCAATTATTTTCATACTTTAATCCTCCCTAAGCACATCAGGCATCAAAAATAACTCTGTAAAGCATTACCATTGCCTGCGCTCTTGTCAATGTTCCTTTAGGCATAAATTCGTTATTTCCCATACCCTTTATAAAGCCACCTGAAACAGCTTTTGAAACATATTTCTCTGCCCACTCGCTGATAGCTGCACTGTCTTTAAACGATACAATTTCAGTGCTTTCTATTTGACCATTATACTTTTCGATAAAGCATACCAAAAGCTTAACTGCTTCTTCCCTTGTTATATTATTATTGGGGTATGCCTTACCGTTGCTTCCATCAAATAAACCCTGATTATATGCAGCAGAGATTACACCTGCATACCATTCGTTGCCCGAAACATCTGCGAAGTCGCCGTTATAGGTAAGCTCGTCAAGTTCAAACACACGTACAAGCATCGCAGTAAATTCTGCCCTTGTAACATTATCCTCAAGCGCATATGAGCCATTTTTCCCCTTAATAATGCCTTTTTGTGCAAGTGCAGTTGCTTCCTTTTCAGCCCAGTGTCCTGTAATTGCAGCCTGTGCCTCCTCGGTAATAGTATCTGTTGTATTGCTTTCCTTGTTGATACTTTCGTTTACGATACTGTCTGGGAAGGTAGTCGAAGGAAAGCTTGTTCCTCCACCGCCGCCACCGCCGATAT
>JAFSBF010000014.1 GCA_017441965.1 Clostridia bacterium
CTTTTTAACAGCCTTTAGCTGTTAGCCTTTAGCCGTTAGCTATGTGGGCGGTGGATTAATTTCTGCCGTTTATTTTTATGTGCAAAAACTTTTTAACAGCCTTTAGCTGTTAGCCTTTAGCCTTTAGCTATGTGGGCGGTGGATTACTTTCTGCCATTTATTTTTATGTGCATAAAACTTTTTAACAGCCATTAGCTGTTAGCCTTTAGCCGTTAGCTATGCGAGCGGTGGATTAATTTCTGCCGTTTATTTTATGTGCAAAAACTTTTTAACAGCCATTAGCTGTTAGTCTTTAGCCTTTAGCTATGTGGGCGGTAGATTAATTTCTGCCGTTTATTTTTATGTGCAAAAAACTTTTTAACAGCCGTTAGCTGTTAGCCTTTAGCCGTTAGCCTTTCGGCAATTCGTAATGCGTAATTCGTAATGCGTAATTATTTAATGAGCAAAAAACACGGGCGGATAATATCCGCCCCTACACAAATTCAGCTATATATCACGTTGATTGACGGACACGGCTCGCCGTGTCCCTACAATTATATCAGCATACAAAAGCTAAAGGCTAAAGGCTAAAGGCTGTCGGCTTGCAAAATAATTACGCATTAACGAATGGCTAATGGCTTTCTTATCGAAAGCAAATACAGGGAAAAGAGATATATCACACCGCCGAAAGCTGTTGCAGCAGCTGCCGCCGCCATATTTCCTGCAAATCTGCCGCATATATCAGCTCCAAGAAATGCCGATACACCGCATAAAAGTCCTGCATATGCCACACCGAAAAACGGTTTCGGAGAAAGACTTATTCCCGTTGCCCTGAAATAAACTCCGAGAGATACCCACAAAATCACGGCATAACAGAGAGATGTTGACAAAGACGCTCCGTTTATCCCCATAAATGGGATAAAAACGAGATTTCCCACCGCTTTTGTCAATGTGCCGATAAGCATTATTTTCAAGGGCGATGAACTTTTGCCGATGCCTTGCAGCATTGCAAAAACAGGAAATGACATACACAAACAGACCATTCCCGGCATAAGCCACCGCAAGGCACCTACGCACAATTCCGCTTCCTCGCTCTGCCGTGCAAAGAGTATGTGAAGTATCTGCGGCGATAATACGCCCATTCCCACCGCTGAGGGAATGGCTATAACTGCCGCTGTCAGCAACGCCTGCACCGTATTCCGCCGCAGTCCCTCTTTATCCCCTGCCGCCCACGATGACGCTATACAGGGCAAAACTCCTTTACCAAGCATATTTGTAACCGAGGGAACAAGATTGAACACCGTAAGAGCAATTCCCGAAAATGAACCATAGACAAACTGCGGAACATCGCTGTTTTCCACTCCCACAGGCAATTCACCGCCATAGCCGAAAAGGGCAATACAGCCCATTATGGTTGCCATATCAATTATAGCTGTAAGATTTGTCACAAGTGAGCCTGCTCCTATGGGAAATGAGGTTTTTACAAGCTCCGCTGCGATTTCCGAGGATTTGCAGGTAAGCTTGCCGCCCTCTTTTTTCTTCCGCCCCGAAAAAATTCCCATAACCGCAAAAAAGAGAAATCCACCCACCGATGAAAGAGTAACTCCCCCAATGCCTGCCGCTGCCGCCAATGCTCTTATATCGCCTATTTCGGGGAAATATCGGAGAAATTCTTCACCGTGACCGCATACATATCCGCACAGCCACAGACCTGCAAAAACTCTGATTATACCCTCTGCCACCTGCGAAACTGCCGTGGGGTACATATTCCCCATTCCCTCGTAATATCCACGTTCAACTGCCGTAACACAGCCGAAAAATACTGAGGGAGCTATCATTGCAACGGCAAGTGCAGCCTCACCTCCCCCCGATGAAATATAGCTGAAAGGCTTTGCAAGGAGAAAAATCAGCAGGCTTCCCACAATTCCCACAAGGGAAAAGATAATATGTGCCGTCCGCCTTATTCTGCGGATATTTTCCTCCATTCCGAATGTGTGGCTCTTTGCGGTCATTGTCGCTACAGCTGTAGATAATCCCGTTACCGAAAAGGCATAGACAGGCAGAAATATGCTGTATGCACAGCTGAAATAGCTCATTCCCACTCCCCCCAGCATATTCGTAAGGGGAATTTTGAACACCGCCCCAAGGGCTTTTGCTGCCACCGCCGACACCATAAGTATCACCGATGCCTTTATAAAATTCTGCTTTTTCAATAAACAACGCTCCCGAAATGAAAAATTTTGCATTTTTTATAAAATATATGTTGCAGAAAATGAAATTATGTGTTATAATATAAGGTGAATATACTGCTTGTCTGTTTATTCATCATAAGGGCATCTCTAAAAACCCCTTTTGAGAAAAAACAGCTATGCACGTCATCTGCTTCGTCAACCTCCCTTGGAGTGCGACAGCACGCCTTCGGAAGGTTTCCTTGCAGCTGTCATACCTATCTGTTTTTTCTTTAATC
>JAFSBF010000094.1 GCA_017441965.1 Clostridia bacterium
AAACTGCTTTTAAAATCACACGTATGGGTCAGCTTGTTTCTACGGAGGCGGCAGCAAGACTTGGGGCGCAGAGAGGTATAGTTGACCTTTCACTTGCACCAACGCCTGCAGTAGGTGACAGTGTTGCACATATTCTTGAAGAAATGGGTGTTGAAAAGTGCGGCGCACCGGGAACAACGGCGGCACTTGCCCTTTTAAACGATGCAGTTAAAAAAGGCGGAGTAATGGCATCGTCATATGTCGGCGGCTTAAGCGGTGCGTTTATTCCCGTCAGTGAGGACGCAGGAATGATTGATGCAGCACTTTGCGGTGCACTTTCCCTTGAAAAGCTTGAAGCGATGACGTGTGTATGCTCCGTTGGTATAGATATGGTTGTAGTGCCGGGAGATACAAGTGCTGAAACGATTTCAGGAATACTTGCAGATGAGGTTGCAATCGGTGTTATAAATACAAAGACAACAGCGCTCAGAATTATTCCTGCACCCGGTAAAAAGGTTGGCGATATTGTTGAATTTGGCGGTCTTCTGGGAACAGGTCCCGTAATGCCCGTAAATAAATACGGATGTGCAGATTTCATAAACAGAGGCGGACGAATTCCCGCGCCTATGCACAGCCTCAAAAACTAATAATAAAAGGGGATGTAAAAAAAGTCCAGACCGCAAAAAGGAGATAAATATACGAAAATTCAGGTAGTTTATAATTTATAAAACATCCTGAATTTGGTTGAAAAATCTAATTTTATTAGATTTTTCTTCGTTTTTAAGCCTTTTTGCTACGAACAAACTTCACCTCTCGGCGTACACACGTACGCCTTCGGGTACCCCCTGAGGGTTCAGTTTGTCCGTTCTGAAGCATTTTTTCCTATCCCCTGAAAAAGAGGGTGTAAAAAAACTCAGTTTTTTTACACCCTCTTTTTGTAGTTTTAATAATGTGTTATGCAATTTGTGTTGCAATATAGATTGCAAACAATAAAACAGAAATCCACATTACAGGAGAGATATCCTTAATTTTGCCTGTGCAGATTTTAAGGAATGCCCATGAAATAATAGCGAACATAATACCTGTTGCAATTGAATATGCAAAAGGCATCATAACAACAGCAAGGAAACCGCCGATAGCGTCTGCCATGTCAGTTTCAAAGTCCATCTGTGTTACTGCTGAAAGCATAAGTAAACCAACAAACAACATAGCGGGTGCTGTAGCAAATCCCGGAATAGCAAGGAAAATAGGAGCAAAAGGTATAGCAATAAGGAACATAATTCCTGTTGTTAAAGCTGTAAGACCTGTTTTGCCACCTGCAGCTACACCTGCTGAAGATTCAACATAGCTTGTAACTGTAGATGTACCAAGACATGCACCTGCTACTGTTCCAACCGCGTCTGCCATAAGAGCACCGCTTGCGTTGGGGAGACTACCGTCTTCATCAAGAAGGTTACCCTTTGATGCAACACCGATAAGTGTTCCTACTGTATCGAAGATATCGGTATAAAGGAATGTGAACATTACAACTGCAAAAGACATAATGTTTTCTGCAACAAATTTGAAATCAAACTGGAAGAGTGCAGGAGCGGCAAAATTAGCCTTGATTGATTCCCAGGAAAGAGAGGGGATCAAAGAATATACGCCTGCTTCAATATCCACAACATACCAACCTATTAATTCTGCAATGATACCAAGAACCCAGGTTGCGAGAATACCAATCAATATATCGCCTGTAACCTTGTAGTGATGCAATATGCCGATAATGAGAAGACCAACAACTGCAAGAACAACCTGAGGTGAGCCGAGGTTACCAAGACCAACAAGTGTAGAGTCGTTATTCACAACAACGCCTGCATTGATAAGTGCGATAATTGTAATGAAAAGACCGATACCTGCTGTAATACCAAGCTTTAAGTTCTTGGGAATTTTGTTAACAAGTGCTTCTCTGAACTTAAAGAGTGAAAGAATCATAAATATGATACCTTCAATCAAGATCGCTGTCAAAGCAACTTTGTATGAGTAACCCATAGTTAAACATACTGTGTAGGTGAAGAATGCGTTAAGTCCCATACCTGAAGCGAGTGCTACGGGGTAATTTGCAAAGAATGCCATACAGATTGTAGCAATTGCTGCAGATAATGCTGTTGCCATAAATATAGCAGCAGGACCGGGACCGTCTGGTATGATACCTAACATACCGGGGTTAACTGCGAGAATGTAAGCCATTGCAAGGAATGTAGTAATACCTGCAATGATTTCGGTACGTACTGTAGTACCTTTTTCCTTCAATTTGAAGAACTTTTCCATTTGTTAGCGCCTCCATTATTTTTTTATTTTGTCATAAAAATGACTATAAATATTATAGCATATTATAGGAAAATTTGTAAATAGTTTTTGAACAAATAATAGTTATATTGTAAAAATTTTCTTTACATAAAAATTCCCTTTTGGCACACAATAGATTTGTAAATCAAACCAAAAGGAGCATTTATTATATGAAAGCAACAGGAATTGTAAGAAGAATAGACGACCTCGGTCGTGTTGTTATACCTAAGGAAATCAGAAGAACAATGAGAATAAGAGAAGGAGATCCACTGGAAATATTTACCGAAAGAGATGGCGAGGTAATATTTAAAAAGTATTCACCTATAGGCGAGCTTGGTGAATTTGCTGCAGGATATGCAGAAACCCTTGCCAAGACAAGCGGAATTGCGGTTGTAATTACAGATAAGGACAGCGTAATTGCCGTTTCAGGAGCACCTAAAAAAGAGCTTGTGGAAAAGCGTATCAGTGAAGACGTTGAAAAAATGCTTGAAAAGAAAAATGTATTTGTTATTGACTCTGCAAAAAGCGGGGTGCCAGTGGTTGACGGCTCAGAAAAATATTATGCAGGTGTTGTTGCCCCTATTGTAAGTGAGGGCGACACGATTGGAAGCGTAATGATGGTTTCTGAAAAGGAAACAATGCCCGTAGGGGAGCTTGAAAAGAAGCTTTGCCAGAGTGCGGCAGGATTTTTGGGAAAGCATATGGAAGACTAAATTAAAGGAAGCGGGATATTGCCCATAATGGGTAATATCCCTTTTTATCATTTAAAAAACCAATATAGAACAAAAACCGCAGTTGACTTTTAGGACAAAAAAGTATATTATATATTCATACATAGTTGGTGGAGAGATAAAATGTTTAAGAAAATCATTTTATGGATGCTTGTGATTTCCTGTATGTTAACAATCTTTGCCTTTTCCTCGCAGGAGGCAACAGAGTCTAAAAAAACAAGCTCAAAATTTATAACATCGGTTATCAGATTACTTGATGTAAATAAATCGCTTTCGCATCAGGAAATTGAAAACATAGCTGAAAAAATAACAACTCTGGTGAGAAAAAGCGCACATTTTTCAATATATGCACTGCTTGGCTTGTTGGTTGCACTGCTATTTTCACAATATGGCTTTAAAGGGAAAAGACAGCTTCTATTTGCCGTATTATGGGTATTCTTATATGCGTGCAGTGATGAGTTTCACCAAACCTTTGTAGAAGGGCGTTCAGGAGAGGTAAGAGATATTTTAATTGATACGGCAGGCGGTTTCTGCGGAGCCGCATTTGTAATAATGATGACAACGCTTGTAAAAAGAATATGTAAAAGGAGAGACTAAAATGGATTTTAGAAAAGTGTATGAAGAGTGGAAAAGCTTCCCCGGACTTGATGAAGATTTAAGGGCACAGCTTATACAGATTGAAAATGATGAAAATGAAATTGAGGACAGATTTCATAAATCACTTGAATTTGGTACGGCAGGACTTCGCGGAATACTCGGTGCAGGTACAAACAGAATGAATATCTACACTGTCCGTCAGGCAACACAGGGGCTTAGTGAATATATAAAGAAAACGGGTGACACAAAAAAGGGTGTTGTTATTGCGTATGATTCAAGAAATTTCAGCCCCGAATTTGCAAAGGAATCTGCAAAGGTGCTTTGTGCAAACGGCATTAAAACATATCTTTTCGAGTCGCTTCGCCCGACACCGGAGCTTAGCTTTGCGGTAAGACATCTCGGATGCATTTCGGGAATTGTTATTACGGCAAGCCACAATCCTGCAAAGTATAACGGATACAAGGTTTACGGTGAAGACGGTGCACAGATGGCGCCTGATGCGGCAGATGCAGTGACAGAGGAAATCAGAAATATTGATATGCTTCGAGGCATTAAGCTGATGGACGAAAAAGAAGCGGTAGAGAAAAATCTTCTTATATATATAGGTGAAGAGGTTGATAAGTGCTATCTTGACTGCGTGTTTGAACGCAGAGTAAATCCTGATGCGATAAAAGATGTCAGTGACTTTTTCAGCGTTGTGTACACACCTTTCCACGGAAGCGGTAATATGCTTGTTCAGCGTATACTTAATATGTGCGGTCTTAAAAACCTTCTGGTGGTAAAGGAGCAGGAGCAGCCTGACGGAAACTTCCCGACGGTAAAAAGCCCCAATCCTGAAGATAAGGAAGGCTTTACAATTGCAATAGAGCTTGCAAAGAAAAATAACACTGACCTTATTGTAGGTACTGACCCCGACAGTGACAGAGTAGGTATTGTTGTACGTAACTCAGACGGTGAATATGTAACCTTTACGGGAAATCAGGTGGGTGCACTTCTTACCGATTATATTCTGGCACAGCATAAGGAAAAGGGAACAATGCCCGAAAACCCCGTCGTTATAAAATCGGTTGTAACTACAGAAATGGTGCGTTCTATTGCAGATTTCTATGGTGTGGAAATGATGGAGGTACTGACGGGATTTAAGTTCATCGGTGAGAAAATCAAGGAATTTGAAAAAACCAATTCACACAACTATGTTTTCGGTTTTGAGGAGAGCTATGGCTATCTTAGCGGAACATATGCACGTGATAAGGATGCCGTTGTTGCGACAATGCTTATCGTTGAGATGGCAGCGTGGTATAAAAAGCAGAATATGACGCTCTTTGATGCTCTTGAGGAACTTTACAAAAAATACGGATATTATGCAGAAGGTGTTGTGAATATTGTTGAGGAGGGACTTGAAGGCCCTGCAAGAATTGCGGCAATGATAAATAATATCCGCACAGGTGCACCAAAGGAAATTGCGCATTTAAGTGTTGATGCGGTGCGTGACTATGTATACGGTACAATTAAGTATTCTGACGGCAGCGAAAAGGAAATTAATCAGCCGAAGAATAATATGCTCTACCTTGAAATGGACGGTGGAAATGCGTGGATAGCAATTCGTCCCAGTGGTACTGAGCCGAAGCTGAAGCTTTATTTCGGCTACAGACACGAAGATAAGGATAAGGCACTTAAAAAGCTTGAAGAGCTTAAAATAGATACTCAGAACATAATTAAGGGATAACCAAAGCCCCGTGGCTACTGCCACGGGGCTTTTATTTGAATGTTTTTCACAGAGCTACAGAATAATACAGATTAGTCCGCCGCTGCCCTCGTTAATAATTCGCTGAAGTGTTTCCTGAAGCTTACCTCTTGCATCATCGGGCATTTTGGAAAGCTTACTTTGAAGCCCTTCGTTTACAAGCTCATGAAGAGATTTACCGAATATGTTAGATTCCCATATTTTTGCAGGGTCGCTTTCAAATTCGCTGAGAAGATAATGGACAAGCTCCTCTGACTGTTTTTCGCTGCCTACGATGGGATTTACCTCCGTTTCAATGTCCGCCCTTATGAGGTGGATGGAGGGGGCGCTGGCTCGAAGTCTGACACCGTATCTTCCGCCCTGACGTATGATTTCAGGCTCGCGCAGGGAAAGCTCCTCAATACCTGGCGACACTATGCCGTAGCCTGTCTGCCGAACTTGGGCAAGTGCGTTGGATATTTTATCATATTCACGCTTGGACTCAGAAAGAGAGCAGAGGAGGGAAACAAGCTCCTCATCATTTGAGATTTCAAGTCCTGTTGTTTCTCCAAGTACATCATAGAACAGTCCGTCAGTCATTTCCGTCTGAATAAGTGCAGTTCCCTTGCCAAGTGAAATATCATCTATTCGGGCAGATGCAATATATTCATTTTCCTCAAGAAGCGGAATAACAGAATTGATGTGATTGATTTTATGTACGTCTGAAATTGCACTGCGTACAGTTTTGTAGATTGACTCTTTAAGGTAGTGGTCACTCTTGAGTGCATCAATCCATCCCGGAAGATTTATTCCAAGCTCCTTAAGCGGAAATTCAAAAAGAACGTTACGCATAATATTGTTAATATCATCAAGGCGCATATCAGCGCAGGAAAACAGAAAAACGGGAACAGCGTATTTTTCTTCAAGCTCTGATTGCATTTTTCGTGCAGAGTCGCTTTCAGGCATTGCAGAATTTAAAAGAATGATAAAGGGCTTGTTAATTTCTTTAAGCTCGCTGACAACGCGTTCCTCTGCAGCGACATATTCATAGCGCGGAATATCACAAATACTGCCGTCAGTTGTGATTACAAGACCGATGGTGCTATGTTCGCGGATAACCTTTTCAGTACCGATTTCTGCTGCTTTATCAAAGGGGATATCTTCCTCAAACCACGGGGTGGTAACCATACGGGGCTGCCCGTCCTCGGTATGCCCCTGCGCACCGTTTACGCAGTAACCTACACAGTCAATCATACGCACGTTGAAAGAGGCATTTTCCTCTACATTAATACGCACTGCTTCGTTTGGTATAAACTTAGGCTCTGTTGTCATAATAGTTCTTCCGCTGCCGCTCTGCGGAAGCTCGTCAACAGTTCGTGTGCGGATATGCTCGTTTTCAATATTGGGGAGAACAAGTAAATCCATAAACCGTTTTATAAATGTAGATTTTCCCGTTCTCACGGGACCTACTACACCGATATAGATGTCTCCCTGAGTACGCTGGGCAATGTCATTATATATCTTGTACTGCTCCATAATAATTCCTCCATACTTGTTTGTTTTGGTACATTGT
>JAFSBF010000095.1 GCA_017441965.1 Clostridia bacterium
TATACAATTATTCTGCTTTCCTTTCCATCCAATATACCACTAAGGCGATACGCAGTATTCCCATTATAATCTATTGTTGTATTAGCTGTTACGACAAACGTAGAAAGAAGGGAAACAGGCGGTCTTGTAACCTTAAATTCATAGCAGTCATATGGACGGAGAGCCTCATCCCATACAAACAATTTAACTTTATCTTTCCACATATCGCTCCAGTCGATACCGGTTTCAACTACATTTATTCCTTGTTCAAGTTTAAGATTAGATTTTTTTACCGAAACCATTTTATCTTCTTTGTAAGCGGCAACATATAAATCAAGCTCGTCTGTAGCAGCGCTTGATGTTATTATCGCCTTTTCTTCTGTTGATTTTTCATAAGGGTCAAAATACACCTTCAATAAATCAGCCGAAAATCCGACAGTAGTATTAATTAAAAATATAAAAAGTGATAACATAAAACTAATAGTTTTTTTCATACGTATTCTCCTTTATAAAACAATTATCTTTGGCAACATAATTATACTCAATTTGTTGAGTATTGTCAATAGATTAAGTATGGTAAAATGTTTTTGGTGATTATAATGATTAGTTACAAGCCATTCTATGAAACCCTTTTCAAAAAAGGTTTAACTGAATACTATTTGATTTTTAAACAGGGTTTTTCCGCAAACACACTGCACCGCATCAAAAAAGGAGAAGCAATCAGCACAAAAACACTTGATGCTCTTTGCTATGTCCTTGATTGTGAAGTAAGCGACATAATTAAATTTGAAAAAGAATAGCACTTCTTACAGTCTGTAGATTAAGTGCTATTCTTTTTTTGATTATGAATTATTTCATACCCGTTGAGCCAAATCCGCCCTCTCCACGCACGGTGTCACAAAGCTCATCCGCTTCTAAAAATTCTGCAGTGACAAAAGGCGTTATAACGAGCTGCGCAATACGCTCACCGTTTTCAATAGTCTGCGCCTCTTCCCCGTGGTTATGAAGTGCCACCATAATTTCGCCACGGTAATCACTGTCAATAACACCAACCTTATTTGCAGGTGCGAGACTACGTTTTGCCGCCATACCGCTACGTGCATATACAAGGCCTGCATAGCCCACAGGAATTTCCATAGCAATTCCCGTATGCACGATCACAGTTTGATGTGGGTTAATTACAATCGGTGCATCAGTGCAGGCATAAAGGTCTGCCCCTGCGGAAAACTCTGTTCCGTAGGTGGGGATTATTGCACCTTCTGTAAGCTTTTTCACTTTTACATTATATTTCATAGGTAACATCCTCTTTCAAAAACATCTGTGTGTTTATTATAACAATATAACGCTTTGATGTCAACAAAGCATAAAATTTATTAAATTTTCAATTTTCTGTTTACTAACCCAATTACATATAGTATAATATATTTAAGAAAGGGATAATTCTCTTTACTACAACTATTTTAAGGAGGGGCACATATGAAAACTAACATTTATTTGAGAAAAGTACAACTGGGCACAGAGAAGAAAGAAATGATTATCAAAAAGGTAGACAAGCTTTCAAAATTCTTTGATGATGACGTTTCTGCCGACATTGTTGTAGGCACTCAAAAAGATAAAATGATTGTTGAAGTTACAATCCGCACTCCTGATATGATATACCGTGCGGAGGAGCGCAATGAAGAGGTTTACAACGCAACAGATGAAATTGTTGAGTCAATTATGCGCCAAATTCGCAAAAATAAAACACGTCTTGCAAAAAAACTCCGTGAGGGTGTTAACAAGGAATTTGATTTTGGTACTGATGCCTTGGAGGATGAATCAGAAATTAAAATTGTTAAAACCAAAACTCATCAGGTGAAGCCGATGAGTGCGGAGGAGGCAGTACTGCAGATGAACCTTATAGGTCACTCCTTCTTTGTATTCCGTAACGCACAGACAAATACCACGGACATTGTATACCGCCGCAAGGACGGTAACTACGGTCTTATAGAAACAAACTGATGATAAATATAAAGGAAGCCATCATTGTAGAGGGCAAATATGATAAAATGCGGTTGGAGCGGGTCTGCTCCTCCCCCATTTTCACGACAGAGGGATTTCGCATTTTTAAAGACAAGGAAAAGCGTGAATTTCTACGCAGTCTTGCAAAAAAGCGGGGACTTCTGATTTTGACAGACTCTGACAGGGCGGGCTTTATGATACGAAACCATATAAAGGGTTTTGTAAATGAGGGTGATGTCCGTCAGGCATATATTCCCGAAATCTTTGGCAAAGAACGCAGAAAGAGCTTACCCTCAAAGGAGGGTAAGCTCGGCGTTGAGGGTATAGATGAAAAAACGCTTGAAGAGGTACTGTCACGCTTCTGCTCTCCCGAAGACAAGGGCGAAAAAATCACAAAAAATGATTTATATGATGCGGGACTTTACGGAATGCCGGAGAGCATGGGTGCGAGAGAAGCACTGTGTAAGCGCCTTTCCATTCCGCACAAAATCAGCGTATCGGCATTGATTGATGCACTTAACGCACTGATTACGAAAGAAGAATTTTTAGAAATTACGGGCAAGTGATATTATGCATACAGGTCACAGACAAAGATTAAAAAACAGATTTTTAAATGAGGGGCTCGGCTCTTTTGAAGACCATGAGGTGCTGGAGCTTCTCCTTTATTATGCAATTCCGCAGGGAGATACAAACCCTCTTGCACACAGACTTATTGAGAAGTTTTCCACGCTTAATTCTGTTTTTAATGCTTCTATCCAGGAGCTTTGCACAGTTGACGGCGTGAGGGAGCATACAGCGACACTTATAAAATTAATTCCGCACATTTCGCAGTTTTATACGAGTCTGTTGGTCAGGGATAAAAAGACACTACAGAATTCTCAGGATGCAGGGCTTTTTGTATGTTCCACTATAGGCTGTCTTAAAAATGAGGTTTTCGGTGTAATATGCCTTGATGCGCAAAGGCGTGTTCTTGCGTTTGAGCTTTTGGAGCAGGGTACAGTTTCCCGTGCAGACGTACATCCGAGAAAGGTCATTGAGTGCGCACTGCGGCATAATGCAGAGAGCGTTATTCTCGCACACAACCACCCTGCCGCAACGGCTTATGCGTCGGAGGAGGACAGACTGCTGACAAATTCACTGTGTCCGTTGCTTGAAGGTATCGGTATAAGGGTTATTGACCATATTATTGCCGCATCCCCTGAAATTTTTGTTAGTATGGCGAACAGTGGATTAATGCCAAATTAACTCAAAATCGAGGTACACGCCCCCGATTTTAACGAATTTTACGTTAGCCCTTTAAATTATGCTATTAAATACAGAAAGGATTGTTTAAATATGACACTTCAGGAACTTCAGAAAGATATGATTGCCGCTATGAAGGCAAAGGATAAGGTTAGAAAGGACGTAATATCATCCCTCATTGCCGCCGTTAAAAAATACGGTATAGATAACGGTGTGCGTAACGATATTACGGAGGAAATGACAGACAGCGTTCTTTTAAAAGAGCTTAAAACAGCAAAGGAACAGCTTGACACCTGCCCTGCAGAAAGAACTGACCTTTTAGAAACTTACAAAACAAATTACGGAATTATTCAGGAGTATGTTCCTGCTCAGCTTAGCGAAGAAGAAATAATTGCACTCCTTACAGAAAAATATTCAGAGCTTATTGCGACAAAGAACAAGGGAATGATAATGAAAACCGTTATGGCAGAGCTTAAGGGTAAGGCTGACGGAAAGGTAATAAGCGAAGCAGTTGCAAAACTCTGCAAGTAATGGATTTATGCTGAATATTGAAAAGAATTTAACCCCCAGATTAAAAATGATAGCAGACCTTGTGCCTGCGTGCACATCTCTTTGCGATATAGGAACTGACCACGCCTATGTGGCAATCTATCTTGCAAAGAAAGGGATTGCAAAAAAGGTTATTGCCGCAGATATTAAAAAGGGGCCGCTCTATCAGGCTGAAAAAAACATTACTCTTTTTGATGCGGAGGATATTGTTGAAACAAGGCTTTCTGACGGCTTTTGTGCAATAAAGGATAAAGAGGCGGAGTGCGCCATCATCGCAGGAATGGGCGGCGAAACCATTGCGAGCATTCTTGAAAACGAAAAGGGATGTACGTATTTTGTACTGCAGATGCAGACGGCACACAGACACCTTCGGGAATATCTGTGTAAAAATGGCTATGTAATAGAAAAGGAAGCCATTTGCCAAGAGGGCAGAAAAATGTATACGGCACTTCTTGCAAAACGTGGCGAAAGCCCTGCGATTAGTGAATTTGAACTGGAAATAGGGCCGTTTCTTATAAAGCACAGACCGCCGCTTTTTGATGAATACGTGCGTTACCTTTTATATGAAA
>JAFSBF010000096.1 GCA_017441965.1 Clostridia bacterium
ACAAAAAAAGAATGCAGACTAATCCCTTTTGGATTTAAGGCTCGATAATAATAAGACGATATAGACTTCTTATAATTTAAGAATCTATATCGCCTTTAATTTTATACTCTGCTATATGCACTAATCATAAAAGCTTCGCCCCGCTGTCCTTATCGCAGTACATAATTGCATTATCATGCTTACGCATAATTGTTGCAGGTAAATCTTCGCTGATGCTATCGTTTATAGTTCTATAAACTGCCTCTGCTTTTGTAGGTGCAGGTACTGTGCAGAAAAGATAATCTGCGTTAAAGAGTGTAGGTACTGTAAGGGTAAGGGCATATTTGGGAACATCTTCTATTTTAGCAAAGCAACCATCATTCACCTGCTGTTGACGGCAAACCTCATCAAGCTCTACTCTCTTTATTACCTCTTTATCGTTAAAATCAGCAACCCACGGGTCATTAAATGCAATGTGCCCGTTCTCACCTATACCAAGACACACTATGTCAATGGGATTTTCCTTTATAAGCTTTGTATAGCGTGCGCAGGTTTCCTCTGCACTTTCACCCTCTGCGTAAATATAATTAACGCTCTTAAACGGGAGCTTAGAAAAAATTGCACTCTTTAAGAAATTACCAAAGCCCTGCGGTGCATTGGGGACAAGTCCTATGTACTCGTCCATATGGAATGCGTTAATCCTATTCCACTCAATCCCCTCTGCATTTATAAGTGCTGCAAGAGTTTCATTCTGCGATGGTGCTGCAGCAAAAATCATATTAACTTCTTCTTTTTCGCTAAGAAGCTTTCTAATGCACTGCGCTGCATCACTGCCTGCTTTGTTTCCCATTTCCTCTCTTGTATCAAAAATCATTACCTTTAACTTGTCTTTCTGTATTATCATATTAACTCCTCACTTCACGCACCATTTTCCGTTTGTAAAATCGGGAATTTCAACGGGGCTACTACCCATTTGAATTGACCTTTCCGAAAGAGGGGTAATTGCCATCCACGTTGCCATATCGTAAACATCTATAGGCATTGGCGTATTCTCTTTAAGAGCATCAAAAAATGCATTCAAAACAAGCCAGTCCATACCTCCGTGCCCTTCACGTACACCCTCTTCCTGATATTTTTTCCAGATAGGATGCTCGTACTCTTCAAGATACTTTTCTTCATTGCCTATATTTTCCTTAAGCCAATTTTCCTCTTCTTCCGGAGTGAATTCACCATCTCTTACAATTGTTTTTGTGTTTTCATCGAAGAATGCATCTGTTCCACACACAGTAAGACCCCGTGAATAAAATCTCGGAAGTGTTGTTCCGAGTGTGAGCTTGATAGTTTCTCCGTGCGCACATTTAATTACAGTTGTAATTATATCACCCTGATTAAAGCTGGTATTCATAAGCTCCTCGTCATCTGCGTGGTGCTTTTTTACATAATCGTGCAAGCCTACAGATTTTGATGCCGTTGATGTAAGTGAAACCATTCTGTTTCCGTGATTGATATTAAGCCACTGTGCAATAGGACCGAGTTCATGTGTGGGATAATTTTCGCAGTTTCTGTTCATATAGTTACGAAGTCTGTAATGCTTATTTACATTGCCACCTATGATTTCTTCCCTTAAATCATGACAGTATGATCCATCGCAGTGAGCAATATTTCCAAAAAATCCTTGTTTTATCATATTAAGAAGCATAAGCTCGCGTCTTCCGTAGCAGCAGTTTTCAAGCATCATTATCGGTGTTTTTGTTTCTTCGTAGGTTTTTACAAGCTCCCAGCACTGGTCTATCGAGTATGCACCTGCTACCTCAACCGCCACAGATTTTCCTGCACGCATTGCCTCTATTGCTGCAGGAATATGTGCCTCCCACGCTGCAAAAATCATTACCACATCAACATCTTCGCACGCAATCAGCTTATGATAATCGTCTGTGCAAAATTTTGGCAATTCAATATTTTTTTCTTTCATATAATTTGTAGCACGCTCAATACGTTCTTCGTAAAGATCACACAGAGCGGTAACCTTTACGTTTTCAATATCACATACGTGCTTCAATAAACTAAATCCGCGAAGACCTAATCCAAATATGCCTACCTTTACTTTTTCTGTCATTGTTTTTCCTCCAAAACCACTTTAAAATCGATTAATCATTTCTTTTTTCATCGAGAAATTCCATAAACGAGAGCCAGTCATAACGGCTTAAAAAATGACTTCCGGCTCTTAAATGATAGCCAATTTCACCGTCGTGTAATTTCGTTCCTACAGGAGGAAGCTTGTCAGCGTTGCAAACTCCGTTTTTTCCGTAAAGCTTATATGCATCATTTGCCGCTATGCAAGATAGTAATTCACCGGTTGGATCTGCTGCAAAATCATCTTCTGCACTGGCAACATAAATATATCTTGGTGCAATGAGGGCAAGCAGGAAATGCTGATCATAGGGTTTCTCATTATCACGATGATTAAACTCTGTGAAGCGAGGACAAAACCAATCATAAGAGCCGACTTCTAAAAACATATCAATACGCTCTTTCCCACTGTTCTTTGATAGTGACGCGCCGCAATATCCTGCATTATTTGCCATCACGCAGTACACTCTTGCATCCTGCGCTGCGCACCATAGCGCGGTTTTTCCAAGTCTGGAATGACCGATTACGGAAATTTCGTTTTTGTCCAAATCATCGCGTGTCACAAGATAGTCAATCACTCTGCTTGCACCAAATGCCCACATTCCTATTTTTCCCCATTCGTCAGGCCTTCTCTGATTATCTTTTATATATTTTGCTGCAAGCCCTGCTGAAAAATCTCCAAAATATGAATCGGGGGTTATATCCTGATAACATACAACAACAAGTGCATATCCGTGGTCGCATATTTCCTCTGCGGGAACATATCTGTCAGGAACCTCAGGACGGAAAGCCAAATGAAGTAATACGGGGGGTTTTTCTGCCGCAAAGGGAATAAACATTTTGATTGGGAAGCTATATTCTCCCCCGGGGGTGTCAAAGCTTATTTCTATGTGCTGTTCAAAAACTTTTCCTGCGTATGCATTTTTATCCTCGTAGATAATTTTTGACCTGACCTCTTCGGGTGCTTTGGGGGTATATCCATATGCATATTCACAAAGAATATCAAATAATTCTTTTCTTCTTTCCTCCCACGGCTTATCATTTAAAAGAGGTAATATTTCACGTTCTTTAAGTAACTGCTGCATTGTGCTCACTCCTTATCCGTTATATCTTTCTCAAAGCGTTTAAGTAATGCATCTGCAATCAGCGCCTGCCCCGCTTCAAGCGGGTGCACACCGTCACGTATCCAATACTCTTCGGGCATTTGTAAAAGTGCCTTATCAAACTCCTCCTGCAAAGGAATAAATATCAGATTAAATTCTTCTGCAATTTCCTTTGCCACCTCTGCCCGTTTTTTGACTTCTGCACTGAAAAGCTCCCAGTTTTCTGTTGTTTCGTTGCCTTTTAACAAAAACGGAGCCATTATATAAATTTTTATATTTGGAAGTGCTGCCTTGATTTCGCTTATGAGCATTTTGTATAAGGTTTTAAATTTATTGGCATCAATACCGTTTTGAAGCTCTAATTCGTGCCAAACATCATTTACGCCGATTAACAGTGACATATAATCAGGCTTTAAATTAATAATATCAGATTTTATGCGGGCATAAACATCAATAATTCTATTTCCGCCTATTCCTCTGTTGAAAAATTCAAATTTTCCGGGATATTTTAAAAGCATCTGTGACGCAACAATATGCACATATCCCGTGTTTATACTCTTTTCATTATCGCGATTTCTCATTGCATCTGTAATGGAATCACCCTGAAATAAAAATCTTTTCATAGCATTTAACCTCACTGTATAAAGGGGGTGTAAAAAATGCTTCAGAATGGACAAACTGAGCCAA
>JAFSBF010000097.1 GCA_017441965.1 Clostridia bacterium
CCACTGGACTGTTTTTGAATTCACCCCTTGCGGAGCGCCTCTAAGGCAAGGAATTTCGCCCTTCTGCTAAATGTCATCTTCGATGACATGCGACGAGGCTCTGCCCTTTGACCTAAGCAAACGCAGTTTGCTTTCAAGCGATTTGAAAAGGCTTGACCTAAACTTTAACGTCGAGCGTTTTTGTGCAATTTTTTCTCAATTGCAACTTTATCGACAATCTGCGACGGTATCTGTCATAGGACAGGTGCCGTTTTTATTTATGAAAAAACATTCTTAGCCGCATCTTTACTTTTTTTATGCTATAATCCAATTGTGATGAAATATATCAGCACAAGGAAGGAAAATTCTATATGTCAATATTTGACGCATTAACAATGATAGGCGGTCTGTGCCTGTTTCTGTTCGGTATGAACATTATGGGTCAGGCGCTTGAACGCCGTGCGGGAGGACAGCTTCAGAGCATACTTGCCAGGCTGACAAAAAACAAGGCAGCAGGCTTTCTGACGGGTCTGGGAGTCACATCGGTAATCCAGAGCTCTTCTGCGACAACGGTAATGGTCGTAGGCTTTGTAAACTCAGGAATTATGACTTTAAAACAGGCGATAAACGTTATTATGGGTGCCAATGTCGGCACGACGGTAACAGCGTGGATACTCAGTTTAGGCGGTATCGACGGTGATAATATCGTGATGAAGCTGCTTAAACCTACTTCGTTCACCCCCGTCCTTGCACTTATAGGCATAATCTTCTATATGTTCTGCAAGAGTGATAAAAAACACGACAACGGTCTTATCCTGCTGGGTTTTGCAACCCTTATGTTTGGTATGGATACTATGTCTGACGCCGTTTCGGGACTTGCTGACGTACCTGCTTTCACAAACATACTGATTATGTTTGAAAATCCCGTTCTTGGGGTACTTGCAGGTGCGGTGCTGACAGGTATTATCCAGTCAAGCTCGGCTTCCGTAGGCATTCTCCAGGCACTTGCTTCAACAGGCTGTGTAAGCTACGGTGCGGCTGTTCCGATTATAATGGGACAGAACATCGGCACCTGCGTAACTGCCCTGTTATCATCGGTAGGCACAAACAAGAATGCAAAGCGTGCGGCGTTTGTGCATCTGTCCTTCAATGTTATCGGTACAGTTGTGTGGCTTATAGTATTTTCTGCTGTAAATGCAGTATTCAGCCCTGCAATTCTCGGTGAATCAGCCTCTATGGCAGGAATTGCGGTTGCGCATTCCGCATTCAATATCCTTTGCACCTGCCTGCTTCTTCCTATGTCGGGACTGCTTGAAAAGGCGGCGATGACGGTTATCCGTGATGACAGCACAGAAGAAAAATTCGTTACCCTTGATGAAAGACTTCTTGCGACACCTTCCGTTGCAATTCAGCAGTGCAGAAGCGTGGTGCTTGATATGGGTGAAATGGCAGTAAACGGATTGGAGCTTGCATTTGAGGTGCTTGAAAATTACGACGCTGAAAAAATTGCCGAAATAAAGAAGCTTGAAGATAAAACCGACAAGTACGAGGACATAATAGCGGAATATCTCGTCAAGCTGTGCAGTCGCGGAATAAGCGGTGCGGAGGCTCTTGAATCAACAAAGCTTCTTAAAATGATAGGTGACTTTGAACGTCTTTCCGACCACAGCGTAAACCTTACGGAATCCGTACAGGAGCTTAAGGATAAGGAAATAATCTTTACCCCTCAGGCGGAAAAGGAACTGAAGCTTCTTGTTGAGGCAGTAAAGGAAATCCTGTCCATTACAAGAAAAGCCTTTGAAAATGACGATATAACCGAATCTATGAGCGTTGAGCCTCTTGAGCAGGTCATAGACGACTTAAAGGAAAATCTCAGAACAAGCCACATCCGCCGTCTTGGCAAGGGGGAATGTTCGATTGAGGCAGGCTTTGTATGGTCAGACCTTCTTCACGACCTGGAGCGTATTTCCGACCATTGCTCAAACATTGCAGGCTGTATAATCGAAGCTTCACACAATGAAATGAATCTCCACGAAGGTTTAAGAGGAATACGCAGCGACAGTACCGCTTATTTTGAAAAATATAAGCAGTATCTCGGCAAATATCAACTGAATAATTAAAACAATAAAGAGAGGAGGACACACGTTTTAATACGTGGTCACTTATATGGACATTTTAGGTTTACTTTTACAGGTGCTTCTGCTTGCAATCGGTTTTACCCTTCTTATCAAGGGTGCGGACTGGTTTGTAGACGGCTCGTCTTCCGTTGCGGCACGCTTCGGAATACCACAGCTCGTTATCGGTCTTACCATCGTTGCAATGGGCACAAGCGCCCCGGAAGCGGCAGTAAGCATCACAGCGGCTTTCAGCGGAAACGCAGATATTTCCGTAGGCAACGTAGTGGGAAGCAACATTCTCAATATCCTCATCATTCTCGGTTTATCCTCGGTAATCGTACCCATAGCTGTTGCAAAGTCAACAATAAAGTACGAGATACCCTTTATGATAGTTA
>JAFSBF010000098.1 GCA_017441965.1 Clostridia bacterium
CGCCGTCCGCATTGAAAAACTCATTTTCAAGATGGACTAAAAATTGCCCGTCAGCAACGGAAATTGATACGGGCAATTTTTACCCAAGAAAGCAAAGCAAATTTACAAACCCTGAGAGTGTGGAAGTTAGATAGTTTTATATCAAACTAACTACAGCGATAAAGCTGCGTTTTTCCGTGTTTTTCGTCGACTACCGAGAAATTGCGAGCATCATTTTCCTTTGCTGGCTCGCAATTTCAGCCGTCAGAGGAAACTTAGTGTTTCCTTTTTGTAGGCGGCGGTTCAAAGGCGGAAAATACGAAAAAACAAAACCCACACTGTATAAATGATACTTCAGTCAGTTTTTCTTACGCCCCTGCGAGGTCGTTTTGGGGTCCGGGGAATCGAAACCCCGGCGCTTTTGGTACTTTTGGCGTGCAAAAGTACAAGGAATCCTCGCCTCCGAGGAAATCCCACGCAAATGTTGCGTCTCAAATTTTCTCGTTTTTTAAAAACGACATAAAGGAGTGTTTTTTATGATTATCAGTCTTCTTAAAGGAAGCTGCACAATAAAGGCAAGCGGCAAATTTCCCGAAAGAATTTTAAATATTGCCTCTACAAGCGGTATTTTTGTACATACAGTTAAAAGAACGGACGAAAACACATTAACCTTTTGTGTCAGTAAAAAGGGGGCGCAAAAGCTTCTTTCTAATCCTCCTGATGCGATTAAGCTTGAAATAACAGACGGATACGGTCTTCCGTTTTTCTGGCAAAGGTATAAAAAACGCAGTGTGCTTTTTGCGCTGCCGCTTCTTTTTATCTGTATATGTATTGCTTTTTCGTGCTTTATATGGCAGGTGGATATTGAGGGAGGCGATAAAAAGCTTCAAAGTGAGGTAAAAAGTACACTTTCCGCCTACGGAGTACACGTAGGTGCATTAAAGCATAAAATTGACCAGAATGACGTAAAACGCCGTGCGATTATGGAAATTGATGACCTTTCGTGGCTATGGGTTGATTTAAAAGGTACAACGGCAAAGGTCAAAATACAAAAGCGCACACGAAAACCCTCCCTTATAAAAATAAATGAGCCGTCTGACGTTATTGCAATGCACAGCGGTGTAATAGAAAAAATGCAGGTGTATTGTGGAGTACCGCTTATTTCAGAGGGTATGACAGTTGAAAAAGGGCAAATAATAGTAACGGGGGTATTTAGAAGTGAAAATGAAAACATCCCGACCTACTATCATCACGCCTCTGCCGATGTGACAGTGCGCTTAAACGAGAAAAAAACTGTTATAATTCCAAAATCGGTCATTACAAAAACGCCTACGGGTAACAAAAAGAGTGTATACAAAATTAATTTCAAAAAAAATAACATAAAATTTTCATTAAACAGTGGAATTTCATATACCGAATATGATAAAATAGAAAAAACACTTAAAATTCCTTTTCTGCCTCTTTCCTTTTCACGTGTTGATTATCTGGAGGCTGATGTTACCACAAAGCCCGCTGACACATCGGCAGAAATTGAAAACCGCAGAAAGGCTTTTTTAAAAACACTTGAAAAGAAAAAGCTTGATGTTAAAAATCTGACAGAAGAAATAAAGGAAAGCGATGAGGCTCTTACAGTTACGTTTAACGCAGAGTGCCTTGTCCGCACAGATAAAGAAATTCCTATCGAATACAGCGAAAAAGAAGGAGAAACTGATGGAGAAAATTCTTGAAGCTAAAAGCACTGACACCGTTATGTCCCTTTTTGGGAGCTTTGACTCAAATGTAAAGCTGATTGAGCGTGAAATGGATGTCAGAATTACAAACAAAGATACCATTATTAAAATTATAGGCGACAACTGTGAAAAGGCGGCAAGTGTAGTCTCCCGCTTAATTGACGAGATTGAGCTTGGCGAAACACTGACCGAGCAGAATATCCGCTACGCAATTTTCTCGGTGAATGAGGATATTGATTACGTTCCCCCTGCAAAGGGCGATTATATCTGTATAACTGCCAAAGGAAAGAGCGTAAAATGTAAAACCTACGGTCAGAAAAACTATATTCAGAAAATTCGTGACAACACCGTTGTCATTGCTATCGGACCTGCAGGTACGGGAAAAACGTATCTTGCCGTTGCTATGGCTGTAGATGCATTCCGCAGAAAAGAGGTCAGCCGTATAATCCTTACCCGCCCTGCCGTTGAGGCAGGCGAAAAGCTCGGTTTTTTACCCGGTGATTTGCAGATGAAGGTTGACCCGTATCTTCGCCCTCTTTATGATGCTCTGGGTGATATGCTCGGTATGGAAAACTACCAGAAATATCTTGAACGCGGTGTTATTGAAATTGCACCGCTTGCCTATATGCGCGGAAGAACGCTTGACGATGCATTTATAATCCTTGACGAGGCGCAAAACACCACCCCTGAGCAGATG
Source organism: Clostridia bacterium (assembly GCA_017441965.1). Classification (GTDB taxonomy): domain Bacteria; phylum Bacillota; class Clostridia; order UMGS1883; family UMGS1883; genus UMGS1883. Next base: position 2,407 of record JAFSBF010000098.1, read on the forward strand.
AAGATGTTTCTTACCCGTATAGGCTTTGGCTCTAAGGCGGTAATCACGGGCGATATTACGCAGATTGACCTTCCCGATGGAAAGAGAAGCGGTCTTAAGGATGCGGCAAAGGTTCTTAAAAATATTGAGGGGCTTGATTTTTCGTATCTTTCTGATAAGGACGTTGTCCGTCATCCCCTTGTACAGAAAATTATAGCCGCATATGAAAAATTTGAAAAAAGGTGACATATGATGAAATCATTTTTCAGTAATGCCCTGCACGCAACAATTACGATTGTTTCCTTTGTCCTGATTGTTTTTGTGGTATTATTTTCCAACAGAACGGGGCAGATTGAGGTAAATATCGGCGATGTTTCTACCGTTGACATTTATGCACCGCGTGCAATCGTTGACCAGACTACTACCACGGCGAGCCGTAATGCGGCACGCAAAAGCGTTGAGAACGTATATGTCCGTAATGATGACAAGCGTATTAGTGCAGTTGAAAACGTAACAAAGGTTTTTGCCCACGCAACAACGCTTCGTGGTGACGAAAATATTAATGTTTCGGCAGGCTCAGCCCAGCTTCAGGCAGCGGTTAAGCTTGACATTTCACAGCAAACGGCACTTGCACTGATGAGTGCATCAGATAAGGAATTTTCTGCACTTCGCAAGGTTTCAGATATTGTAGATAATATAATGTCTGAGGGAATATCGGATGTTTCTTCCGCACGGGAAAAATGCAGTGCAGATGTTTCTTCGCTTAAAATTACTGCTTCGCAGAAAGAGGCGGCAAATGAAATCATTTCCCTCGTCCTGACAGAAAACTTAGAGCTTGACGAAGCCGAAACAGAGCGCAGACGTGAGGCAGCCGCCGCATCTGTTCCTGAAATTGAGTATAAGAAAAATCAGATAATTGTACGAAAAGGTGAAATTATCTCAGAGGCACAGCTTAATATGCTAAGCTCCCTTGGAATTTTAAAGGGGACAAACCCCCTCTCACCCACGTACACAGTCGGCATTGCGGCACTTATGCTGATTTGCTACATTGTATTTATGTTCCATCTTTCAAAGAGCCGACAGAAAAACTCCCCTGCACTTCCCATTGCATCGGTTATGGGACTTTTGATGGTTGTTATGTCATTTTACGGGTCGGAATATGTTCCCGAAAAAATGATTTCACTTTTACCCGCAGGAATATTCCCGTGTATAGTAAGCATCTTTGCACCTGTGCAAACGGCAATTACGGCAAATCTTATAATTTCTGTTTTCTGCGGTGTTGCCTTTGATGCAAACTGGGGCTACACTCTCTGCCTTATTCTGGCAGGCACAGCATCTTCTTACTGTTTTTCATATGTAAAAAGACGTACGCATCTTCTTCCCGCAACGTTTATTTCTTCACTTTTTTACGGTTTTGTTTTCTGCTCAATGTCACTGATTGAGTCAAGCGGGATTTCCGCTGCACTCGGTGCATTTGCAAAGGGGTTTTTGGGCGGATTTTTGTCAGGACTTATAACAATAGGCTCGCTCCCTCTTTTTGAATGGCTTTTTAACGCAACAACTCCTATGAAATTAAGTGAGCTTGCAAACCCTGAAAATAAGCTTCTCAAAAAGCTTTTGATTGAGGCACCGGGAACGTATCACCACTCTCTCACGGTTGCAAATATTTCTGAAATTGCGGCACGAAGTGTTAATGCAAACCCACTACTTGCCCGTGTGGGTGCATATTACCACGATATAGGAAAGCTCCGCCATCCGCTTTATTTCAAGGAAAATCAGTATGATAAAAATGCGCATGAGGCACTTTCCCCAAGCGAGAGTGCAGCTCTTATCATAGGGCACGTTACAGACGGCGTAGAAATTGCCGTAAAAAACCGTTTACCAAAAAGCATCTGTGATATAATTTCTCAGCATCACGGTACGACAACGGCAGGTTATTTCCTTCTTCGTGAAAAAGAGCAAAACCCCGAGGCTGACGAAGCTCTCTTTACTTACAAAGGTCCCGTACCGCAAACGAAAGAGGCGGCTATAGTAATGCTTGCCGATGCGTGCGAGGCGGCAGTAAGAAGTATTGATGATAAAAGTGAAGGCAAGATTGAGGCGATGGTACGCCGTCTTGCGACAGAGCGTGTTAACTCGGGGCAGTTCTCCGAGTGTAATCTTACCTTCCGTGAGCTTGAAACGGTTATAAAGGTTATTACAAAAACTCTTGGCGGTTACTTCCACGAAAGAATAAAGTACGAATAAATGCAAAATGCAGAATGCAGAATGTAGAATTATAACATACAGCCATAAAGTGGCAGATTGGAGAAACATTATGATACAGTTAATTATTGAAGATGAGCAGGAAAAGCTTGATTTTACCGATGAGCTTTCAGAAATTGTACAAAAGGCAGTTGCAACAACCCTGCAGACGGTTGGCGCAGATGAAGAAACTGATTTTGAGGTAAGTATTCTTATAACAGATAATGATGGCATACAACAAATCAATAAGGAATACAGAGAGATTGATGCGCCTACAGACGTTCTCAGTTTCCCTATACTTGAATTTGATGAAGACGGTGTAATGATTGAGGAAAGCGGCGACTATGACGGCGATATGCTCCTTTTAGGCGATATTGTAATTTCACTTGAAAGGGCAAAGGCACAGGCAGAGGAATACGGACATTCCCTTGAGAGGGAGGTTGGCTTCCTTACCGTTCACAGTACGCTGCACCTTCTTGGTTTTGACCATATGGAGGAGCCTTATACATCAGTTATGCGTGGCCGTGAAAAAGAAATTATGGATATAATGAATCTTCAACGCTGAAAGGAACTATGCAAATGAGTAATTTTAAATCAGGCTTTGCCGCAATTGTAGGCAGACCAAATGTGGGAAAATCAACGCTGACAAATGCATTTATTGGTGAAAAGGCGGCAATCGTTTCAAATAAGCCGCAGACTACACGCAGTAATCTTGCCGCAATTGATAATGGCGAAAACTATCAGATTGTTTTTGTTGATACACCGGGTATGCATAATCCCAGAACAAAGCTCGGCGAATATATGAACAGTGTTGCAGGGGCAACTCTCTCCGACGTGGATGTTGCCATCTTGGTTGTAGAGGCAGGTCGTGAGGTATATGACCTTGAAAAAAACATCATCAAAAACGCTGCCGCTAAAGATATTCCCTTAATTCTCGCAATTAACAAGGCTGATACTGTTGATAAAGAAACAATCCTTCCGCAGATAAGTGCCTTTTGTGAGGAAGGTGAATTTAGTGCAATTGTTCCCATCAGTGCACTAAAAAAGGACGGTGTTGATGCACTCAGGGATGAAATATTAAAGCATTTTGACGAGGGTGAGCCATTCTACCCCACCGACATATATGCAGACAGTACGCTTCGTGATATGTGCGGCGAAATTATCCGTGAGAAGATTTTAAGACTTCTTGACCGCGAGGTTCCGCACGGAACTGCCGTTGAAATCGAAAAAATGGATGAGGGTGACGATTTAACAAAAATCACTGCCGTTATCTACTGCGAAAAGTCAAGCCATAAGCCGATTATAATAGGTAAAAAGGGCGAGGCTATAAAAAGAATTGGCTCATACGCACGTAAGGATATTGAAAAGCTTCTTGATACACAGGTTTTTCTTGAACTGTGGGTGAAGGTCAGGGAGGACTGGAGAAATAAGGGAACGGCACTCAAGGAATTAGGGTTTATAAAGGAGTAACTGATAAATGGAAAATTGAAAGTTGAAAGTTGAAAATTGAGGTAAATTTTTTCAATTGTCACGTCATATTCTGCAATTTATTTAATAAGATTTTCGCCACTGGCGAAAATTGACCTTAATTTTCTATTTTCCATTGTCAATTTTTAATTTCTAAGATTTTCATGCTATTAAAAATTTTCTTTTCCGCATAATAACTGTGAGGTGATTGATATGTCAAGAACAAGCAGTATTATGTGGGATATGTTTACCGGAACGGGTAATATAGATATGTATCTTAAATATAAACGGCATTGCCGTGCAAAAGAGGAATATAAATGTCAGAAAGCACAGTTAAAATCAATGCAATAGTTGTTCGTGCAAAGGATAGCGGGGAAAATGACCGCCTTTTAACGCTCCTTTCCCCTGAAATGGGAAAGCTAAGCGTCAGTGCAAAGGGCGTAAAAAGCCTTAAGCATAAAAGCCGCAGTGCGTGTATGCCCCTTGCATATTCTTCCTTTGTATTAAAAAAAATTAAAGACGGACTTTATTCACTTTCAAGCGCCGATTTGATTGAGAGCTTCTCTTCCCTTTCAAAGGATGTGGAGCTTCTCTCCTACGGCGCTTATTTTGCTGACCTTGCAAGACTATGTGTGCAAAGCTCAGTTCCTGCGGATGAGGAAGTAAGACTGCTTCTTAATACTCTTTACGTTCTTACAAAGAGAACTGATGCCGCACCTCTTATAAAGGCAGTATTTGAATTAAAGCTTATGGAGCTTTGCGGAATAATGCCTGAATTTGATAGCGAGTGTCCCTGCTCCTCCCCCGCAAAATTTTTCTGTCCGTCAGAGGGAGAAGTTCGTTGCGGTGAGCATAAAACCCCCGATGCTATCCCCATATCGCCTAATGAAATTAATCTATCACTTTACATAACGAGTTCAAGCCTTAAGGATGCGCTTTTTGCAGTTTGCAATATGGACACTGCTGCATCACTTTCAAGAATTACGGAGCCGTTTTTATCATATCATTTAGGAAATTTACCTAATTCTCTTGCTTTTTTACGAAAAATCGTTATAAAAATACAATAAAAATATAAAAAAATTAAAAAAACACTGGAAATTATGGGGAAAATAGTGTATGATATTAGGTGCGACAAAAATATAAGTAAAGAATTTTAACTTAGGAGGTTAATCAGATGACAAAATTTGTTTATCTCTTCAGCGAAGGTAATGCCACAATGAGAAATCTTCTCGGTGGTAAGGGTGCTAACCTTGCTGAAATGACCGCAATCGGTCTTCCCGTTCCTCAGGGCTTCACAATCACAACAGAGGCCTGCACACAGTATTATGAGGACGGCCGCAAAATCAACGATGATATTCAGGCACAGATTATGGAATACATCACAAAAATTGAGAAGGTTTGCGGAAAGAAATTCGGTGATAAGGAAAATCCTCTCCTTGTATCTGTTCGTAGCGGTGCGAGAGCTTCTATGCCCGGTATGATGGATACTATCCTTAACCTCGGTCTTAATGAGGACGTTGTTGAGGCTATGGCTCAGAAGAGCGGCAACGCAAGATGGGCTTACGACTGCTACAGAAGATTTATCCAGATGTATTCTGACGTAGTTATGGAAGTTGGTAAGAAGTATTTCGAGCAGCTTATCGACGAAATGAAGGAAGCTAAGGGCGTTAAGAATGATATTGACCTTACTGCAGAGGATCTTAAGACTCTTGCAGAGCAGTTCAAGGCTGAATATAAATCAAAAATCGGTAAGGACTTCCCCACAGACCCCAAGGAACAGCTTATGGGTGCTGTAGAGGCAGTATTCCGTTCATGGGACAACCCCCGTGCAAACGTATACCGTCGTGACAACGATATTCCCTATTCATGGGGTACAGCTGTTAACGTACAGATGATGGCGTTTGGTAACATGGGTGACGATTGCGGTACAGGTGTTGCATTTACACGTGACCCCGCAACCGGTGAAAGAGGACTTATGGGTGAGTTCCTTGTAAATGCACAGGGTGAGGACGTTGTTGCAGGTGTTCGTACACCTATGCCTATCGCACAGATGGCTGACAAGTTCCCCGAGGCATTTGATGAATTCAAGAAGGTTTGTGCTATCCTCGAAGACCATTACAGAGATATGCAGGATATGGAGTTTACTATTGAGAATAAGAAGCTCTATATGCTCCAGA
>JAFSBF010000099.1 GCA_017441965.1 Clostridia bacterium
ACAGAAGGAAAAGGCACCCGAAAAGGAAGCTTTAAAAGAAGAGGTGCGCCCTGATATTCCCGACAGTGAATTTCTTGACAAAATTAAAAGTGCGTGGCCCGAAATAATGAATGATTTATCAAGCAGTATTATGCTTTTTGCGGCACTTGAAAATGTTATGCTTTATGAGGAGGGCGGAAAGCTCGCCCTTGTTTTCCCCGATAACGGGGGGCTTGAGCTTCAGGATATGGTGCGTGACAGTCTTGGTGATATAAACGCATCAGTGAAGGCACATACAGGTCTTGATGCAAATGCCGTAACACGGCTTGAGGGGGATTTTTTCACAAATGTAAAAAAGGAAGATAAGCACGACCCCCTTGATGATATTATAAATCTTCCAATCACTACTATAGAATAAACGAAAGGATGTTTTAAAATGGCTAAAGGCGGATTTCCCCGTAATATGGGTATGGGCGGAATGGGAAATATGAACAATATGATTAAACAGGCACAAAAGATGCAGGAGGAAATGCTCAAGGCGCAGGAGTCGCTTTCCGAGCAGATTATTGAAACGTCTGTCGGTGGCGGTGCTGTTAATGTGAAAATCAATGGTAAAAAAGAGCTTATTGAGCTTAAAATATCTCCCGATGCGGTAGACCCTGATGATGTTGAAATGCTTGAGGATATGATTGTTTCTGCCGTTAACGAGGCACTCAGAAAAGCTGACGAGGCAGCGGCAGGCAGCCTTAAAAGCATTACGGGCGGTATGAATATCCCAGGGTTATTTTAAAGGCTGACAAAGTCAGCCTTTCGAAAAAGAAGTTTTGCAAGCAAAACATTCTCTTTCGAGATACGGGCTTTCGCTCGCGCGGCACTCACCGTGCCAGCCCGGTCAAGGTGTCAAAATCGAGGTACACGCCCCCGATTTTGACGAATTTATATATTAAGGGGAGTACCCCTTAATAATCCCCCTTTTATAAAGGAGCAACAGGCATAAAAGCCTATAGGAGTTGATTGAATGTATCCTGTATCCTTGGAGGAGCTTATAAATGAATTTGAAAAGCTGCCCGGCATAGGTCACAAGAGTGCGGTCAGGCTCGCTTTCCACGTGATGAATATGCCCGAAGCAAAGGTTGAGAAATTTATAGGCGCAATTAACAAGGCAAAGACAAACGTGCATCTTTGCGCAAAGTGCCAGAACCTGACGGACAAGCCGCTTTGCGACGTCTGCGCATCAGAAAAGCGTGACAGAAGCACAATTTGCGTAATGGAAAGTCCCAAGGATGTTACGGCACTTGAAAAGACAAAGGAATACAACGGACTTTATCACGTACTGCACGGTGCTATTTCACCGATGGACGGGATAGGTCCTGATGATATTAAGATAAAGGAGCTTATATCTCGCCTTACCCCCGAGGTAACAGAAGTTATTATGGCGACAAACCCCACCGTTGAGGGAGAAGCTACCGCTATGTACATAGCACGCCTTCTTAAAGGAATGGGCATTACCGTCACACGTATTGCGCACGGAATACCGGTAGGCGGCGATATTGAATTTGCCGACGAAGTTACCCTTGCCCGCGCAATGGAAGGGCGACGCGAGATATAGGATAGTAGCGCCATCCTTTCGCTAAAGGAGTTTTGATTATGCCAAACGGCTATGCGAATAAAACCGCATAGCCGTTTTTATGTTTATTCTTCCTGTGTTTTTGAAAGTGTTTCAAACTCTGCCCTATCCTCTTTTGAGAAATCCTCATATGCTTCAAGAATTATTAAATCTCCATCAGCACGCATTTTCTTTCCTTTTTTAATTCTAAGCTCTGCCTGCCTTTTCGTATAGAGCCATACTGTCGATTGTTCCTTTTCCTTGTCAATTACAAGGTAGATATCAAAATGTTCAATCGCACTGTCTTCAGATAAAGGGTCTTGTCCGTATATGTATACCTTTTCATCTGTTTCTTTATAATCTATAACCCGAGGAACAAGACAAACATTATATTTTTCATCGTGCAGGCTATAAGTATCCTTCCCGCCTATTATCTGATATCGGGCATAACAATATCTCTCGTGTGTATCCTTCCAAGAGGGATATTTGTCCTTTGGAGTAAATGCATCTATCATTAGAAAAACAAGTATTACAGTAAGAATTGGAAATAGCTTAGCGAAGCATCCCCGTGGTCTTTTTTCGAAAGCATCCTTTTTGCTTTTTGAAATATGCAGCATATTTAATCCCTCCATAATCATACTATCACGTTATTTTCCTGAAAGCAAGAGCATTTTAAACTTTTAGCAAAAGTAATCACTGGAATTTAAAAATTAAGCAAATTTAGGGCAAGAGCGGAACGCTCGTCAATATGTCCTTTTGGTGTCAAAAGGACCAAAAACGCGGGGGTTTCGATTCCCCCGCACCCCTAAAACGACCTCGCAGGGGCGCAGAAAATAATGGGCGATATATCATTTATACAGTGTGGGTATTGTTTTTCCGTATTTTCCGCCTTTGAACCGCCGCCTACAAAAAGGAAACACTTAGTTTCCTCTGACGGCTGAAATTGCGAGCCAGCAAAGGAAAATGATGCTCGCAATTTCTCGGTAGTCGACAAAAAACACGGAAAAACGCAACTTTATCGCTATGGTTAGTTTGATATAAAACTATCTAACTCCCACCGACTTAGGGTTTGTAAATTTGATTTACTGGCTTGGGTAAAAATTGCCCGTATCAATTTCCGCTGCTGACGGGCAATTTTTAGTCCATCTTGAAAATAAGTTTTTCAATGCGGACGGCACAACAAAAGTAAAGCAAATTTATAAACAAAGACCAATTATTCTTTTTATTGCACGCCCAAATTTAAAATCGCCCCTGCGAGGTCGTTTCGGGGAACCGAGCCTGAGCGCTGCCGGTGGCAGATGAAGCGATGGCGCAGGGTTGTGCAGAAACAGACGCAATGCAAACGGCAGTGCAGCAGGGCGGCATTGTTTCAAACGGGTAGGGGGAAATCGAAATCCCCCGACGCTTTTCGCCATTTTGGCGCTCAAAATGGCATGGAATTGCCCCTCGGCAAAAGTTCCAATACACTATTGGCTTTATAAAAGGATTTTTTCTCGTTTTTTTAAAAACGACATAAAGGAGTGTTTTTTATGATTATCAGTCTTCTTAAAGGAAGCTGCACAATAAAGGCAAGCGGCA
>JAFSBF010000100.1 GCA_017441965.1 Clostridia bacterium
CATTCCCCATATATAATGGCATACTCCGCCAAACGCCTCCGCATTGACAAAGTTTCCCCATCTGCCTACTGCCTGACCAATGATTACGCCAAGGCAGCATATGTCAAAAAGCTTTAACACATTAAGCTTTTTTATTTTAAAAAATATTCCTGCCGTCAAAACTGCCCCGATTATTGCGCCGTAAATGGCTATTCCGCCCTCCCATATTTTAAAAACATCCAAAAGGTTATCTCTGTAGCTCTCCCACGAGAAAGCTACATAATATGTACGGGCGCAAATCACCGATACGGGCAGTGCATAAAGCACTGTATCGGTAATTATTTCAGGGGATTCCCCCTCTCTTTTGGAAACATTGCTGCAGTATAAAACGGCAAGCAGTATACCAAAGGCAATAATAATTCCGTACCAGTGTACACCGCCCAAAAACGGTAACTTAATTGCAACGGGATCTATATCAAAGCTTATACCGAAGCGCGGAAAAGATATATTATTCATATTTCCTCACTCCTTTTTGGGAAGTACCACAGACACTGCGCACTGCTCTTTGTGAAAAAGCTCACCTATACGCCTTTGTGCATCCTCCACCGTAAGGTTTTCGCAAATAGTCATATAATCAAAAAGGTTTATACCTTTATGATAGCAGAACATATAGTCATTGCCTAAATCCTCCACACTGTCAAGGGTTGCCATAAACTGTCCGCAGAGAACTTTTTTTGCCCTTTCAAAGGCAGCTTTATCAATCCCGTTTTCTTTCGCATTTTCTATAACGGAAAAGATTTCTTTTTTCACATCTTCAATTTTTTCCGTTTCACCAAAAAATGCGGCATATGCACAGCTATCCTCATACTCGTAAAAAGCAGAGAAGGTTTTATTTATAACACCCTCATCATAAAGCTTTTTGTAAAAAGAACTGCTTTTTCCGAAAAGAGTTCTTAAAACCGCGCTTGTCAGAATATCTCTTTTTAATATTTCGCTGCCGCTTCCGCCGAATATTCTGTCCTTAAAACCAATCATAAACATCGGCATAGGAATGTCAAAGCTTGCCTCAATATAGCTTTTATTTACTGTTTCCTCTTCTTTTGGGAAAACCTGTGTAATCTTTCCGTGGGGGGTATCCTGCTTTATGCATTTATTGACCATCTGTGCAATTTTTTCCTCGTCAAGGTCACCCACACAGATAAGCGCCATATTCGAGGGATGATAGAATGTATTATAGCATTTATACAAAAGCTCAGGCGTGGTTTTCATTATTTCCTCTACACTGCCTGCAATATTGGTCTTTACGGGATGATTTTTATACATTGCCTCTAAGCAGTTGTACATACACGTCTGCTCTGCGTCATCCTCATACATTTTTATTTCCTGCGCAATTATCCCCTTTTCCTTATCAACATTCTCCTGCGTAAAATATGGTGTCTGAACAAAATCAAGAAGTATTTCAAGGTTTTCGTAGAAATAATCGGTACAACTGAAAAGATAATTTGTCACGCCAAAGCTTGTAAATGCATTGGCATTTGCACCGTATTTTGAAAAATCGGCAAATGCATTCGTTCCGTCAGGCTGTTCAAAAACCTTGTGTTCAAGAAAGTGTGCGATACCGTCTATTACCGTTGTCGTTTCACTCTCCCCCGGAACGACAAACTGCGTATTTATAGAGCCGTATTTTGTGCTGAAGGTTGCATAGCTCTTTTTAAATCCCGGTTTTTTTATTAAAATCACACGCAATCCGCTTTTATGTGTGGCAGAATATACCGTTTCGTTTAATGTTTCGTAATGTAATTTTGTGAAATTCATTATTCTGCCTCCTTATCAAGGTAATATACTGTGTCAAGCTTCATTCCCCTTGCCGCAGTTATTATTTCATCACGTGTGACGTTTTCAATCTCTTTTGCCATTTCCTCAACAGATGTATCCGTTCCAAGAATAAGCTGCATTGTATAATATTCCGCCATTGCAGCTACACTGTCAAGATTTGATTCATACGCACCGATAAGCTGCTTCTTTGCGCTTTCGATTTCCTCCTGAGTAAAATCTCCGTTTTCCATCATTTTCTGCTGCGCCATTATTTCATCGTATGCCTTGCCGAAGTTTTCAAACTCAACCCCGCTGCGCACAATCATAATCTCCTTTAAGCGGTCAACACTGCTTCCTACATAGTAGCAAAGGCTCAGCTTTTCACGTACATTGTTAAAAAGCTTGCTTACAGCACTTCCGCCAAACATTGAATTATATACAAGAGTTGCTGCATAATTCTCCTTTTTTGTTCCTTTGACCGAGCGAAATCCCATACAAAGCTTTCCCTGCGTAACATCCATTTTGTCACGCACCTCTTTAACCTCTGCAGGTGCACAACGTCGTTCCTCTTTGATTTCCTCTGCAGCTCTGCCGGATAGGGTTGCGCAGAAGGAGATGGCGGCAAGCTTTGCCTCCTCCACTTCAAAATTTCCGCTGAAAATAATATCAATTCTGCTTTCCGCTATAACTTTCTTATAATGGATGTAAAGACTTTCACAGTCAATCCTATCAAGCTCATCTATATATCCCATCGGGTTAATTCCATATGGCTCGTCCTTACACATTTCTTCCTGAAGGCGAAGAACACTGTAGGAACGCTTGTCATTTTTTTGTGAAAGAATTGAATCACGTATATTCTTCTTTTCAATATCAACGACATTCTGTGAAAACTCTTCACCGTTTCCTGCGCAAAGTGCAATATCATATACAAGCTTCATCGCCTTGTCAAAATTGCCCTTTTTACCAAGTGCATTGTCAGACACCGACTGTATGCCTATTTTTATTATCTGTCTTTCGCCATATTTACTTGCACGTGCTATAAGCTCTGCCCCGTAAAGGTTTTCAAGCTCCTCCGATATTTTCTGTGCCGTAGAAAAATTCTTACTCTGCATTCTTATCACTGCTGCAAGAAGGGTGTTAAGTGTTACCTCCTCTTTGCAAAGAGGTCTGTGAAAAAGCACGCACGCCCTGAAATCCTTAAATTTCTTATCCTGCACCATATGCAGATTAATCCCGTTTTTAAGTTCATATTTAAGCATTGTATCCCTCGTTTCAATTTTATGATTGCGTAATATATGTATGCAGGAGAATGCTCCTGCAATGTTATTTGTTACTATTCATACTGTTATTATTTTTGCCGTCTGTCATATCATCCACTGCGTTCTGAACTCCGCCTACGGCATCATCAACGGCATCTGTTGCACCGTCAACTACTTCGCCTGCACCCTCTGCAGCATTATCCATCGCATCGCCTACATCAGTTTTTCCGTCAGCATCGTTGTCCATAGTGCCTCCATTTTTTTCATCATCGATAATTCCGTTGCCGTCATTAACAACACCGTTTTTCGCACCGTTATCGTTTGCGTCGTTATTATTACCTCCGCAAGCGGTAAAGAGAATCATAAGTGCACCCATCAAACAAATAAGTTTTTTCATTTTACAAGTTCCTTTCTTTTTTGATATACGTCTATTATTTCTCAATATTCTTTAAATAATCAAAAAAACAAGAAACAATTTTTCGACATTATTCATAGTATACTACTGTAGGGTGTTCCACTTAAATAGTGCGACCTACTTTATATAGATAGTATTTGAAAGGAGCTTTTTCTATGTTCTTCGGTAATAACAA
>JAFSBF010000101.1 GCA_017441965.1 Clostridia bacterium
AGAAAGTATGCACGGCACCAGTGCACCATAATGTATAATTCCGACACTTACAACCTCAATTGCAAAAAATGCCGCCGTAAGAGGTGTTCCGAAAAGTGCCGAAAAAACACTGCTCATCCCTGACATAACGATTATATGCATATCGTTTTTATTAAGGCGGGTAAGCCTGCCCATATTATATCCGATACTTCCGCCAAGCTGCAGTGCCGCACCCTCACGTCCTGCAGAGCCGCCAAGAAGATGCGTGATAACTGTGCTTACAAAAATAAGCGGTGCCATAACAAGCGGCACACTCTCCTCATCACGTGCAGACTCAATTACACGGTTTGTATCAATGCGTCCTTTCTTCTTTGAAAGCGCATATATAAATGCAATCACAACGCCGCCTAAAGGAAGAAGGTATATCAGCCAACCATTTTTCTCACGAAGAGAGGTTGCAATTTCCACACTTTCGTGAAATATACTCCCGATTATTCCACCTGCAAGTCCCACAAGTGTAGCGAGAATTGTCCATTTTAAAAGTGTTCTTATATATAGAAGCGAAGATTTAACCGTAAGCTTTATACATTCCATAAAAAATACCTCCATTACAAAAAGGGCTGTAGCAAAATGTGTGCATTCTGCCACAGCCACTTTTTACCGTATAGGATGCTTCCTTTTTATCAGTTTTCCTCAGACGCCTTTTGTGCTGCCTGTTCAAGCTTTGTCTGACGGCGCATCATAACCTCTTCAGACTTAGGCTTAATATCTCCTGCTGCAGTAAGTGCCTGTCTTGTCAGAAGCGGACCTACAAGCTCATAAACGAGCACTGCAAAAAGAGTAATATTTCTTATAAGATTTCCCTGCTCTCCAAGCTGCATAGCAGTAGCACACATACCAAGTGCAACACCTGCCTGCGGGAGAAGAGTAATACCAAGATATTTGCAAATGTTTGGCTCACATCCTGATGCCTTTGCACTTGCAAATGTACCGAAATATTTTCCAAGAGAACGGAAAATAATATATACAATACCGATAAATACAATCGCTACATCTGTGAATACACTAAGCTCAAGCTCTGCACCGCTTATTACAAAGAACAGTGCAAAAAGCGGAGATGTCCATTTATCCGCCTGCTCCATAAGGTCGTGGGAAAGAGGACATATATTGCAAAATACCGTACCGAGCATCATACATACAAGGAGCGATGAGAAGCTGATATGCACAGCACCTATATGGAAATCGAGCATTGAAAGTGCAACTGTTAAAAATACAAAGGTGATAGTCATATTAAGTCTGTTTGTATTGGAATTAAACAGCTTTTCAATCTGTGTCAAAATCCATCCCATAATTGCACCCAGGAGGAGCGAGCAAACAATTTCAACAAGCGGATTTACAAGAATAGATACCAAATCTGCAGTGCCTACAATAAGTGTCTTTGCAATACCAAACGATACTGCAAATACGATAAGACCTACTGCGTCATCAAGCGCAACTATAGGCAAAAGCAAATCTGTAAGTGGGCCCTTCGCCTTATACTGACGTACAACCATAAGTGTTGCCGCAGGTGCAGTTGCCGTAGCTATTGCAGCAAGGGTCAAAAGCTGCGGCACGGTAAGCTTTTCGGGCATAAATATATGAACAACGTAAAGTGCAAGATTTACAAAAAGTGTTGCTACCAATGCCTGAAAAACACCTATAATAAATGCCTGTCTGCCTGTCTTTTTAAGGTCTGAAAGTCTAAATTCATTGCCTATTGAAAATGCAATAAAGCCAAGTGCAACCTCCGAAATCAGAGAGAGCTTTGCTACCGCATCTGAGCTTTCAAAGCCAAGACCTGATATTCCGAGCTGACCCATACAGTAAGGGCCAATAAGTATACCTGCAATAAGATATGCAGTTACTGACGGCAGCTTGAATGGCTTAAATACCCTTGTCATAAAAAGTCCTGCCAGGAGGGCGATTGAAACCGATAATAATGTACTCATAAAATTCGCTTCCTTTTTTTAATAATCAAACCACAATCTATAATAACTCTCAGGGCGAAATTTGTCAATTAAAATTTACCTGTTTTTATATATTTATTCTTTTTAAAAGAAGCGTGACGCTTTACCCATTTCGCGTCCTAACCAAATTCAAATACGACAAATGTCGCTCGCGATAAAATTATGCAAATTCCTATACAAGAACAAAATTGACTTCGTCAATTGAATGTTCGCTACGCTCACCTTTTTATAAGGTAAATTTTGTTGTTACAAGCAATTGCTGACGCAATTTCCTATGTAATAAAAAAGTGTGATACTGAAACAGCATCACACTTTTTCTTTTAATTAATCGCTTTGTTTTTCCACTTTCCGCGGCTGTAGAAAATTGCCGTAATTACTGCGCCAAGCACCCAGGAGAGAAGCAGTGAAATCTGAATACATTCGCTTCTTCCCAAAGGAAGCTCACTCGTTCTTGTAAGATATGAAATTCCGTATGCAACGGGAACACGCACTGCAACAGTTGTAATAAGTGAAATCCACATCGGTGTAACAGTATCGCCCGCACCACGCATAATACCTGAAAGGCTCTGTGTTACTGCAACGGCAATATATCCCGCCGCAAGAATTCTCATAAGATAATTACTCATATCAACAAGCTCTGCCGTATCGGTGAAAAATCCCATCAGGAATTTACCAAACACAAGGAGAACACCTGTAATTATAGTTGAACAGATAACCGCCATCAGTGTACCCTGCTTTGCGCCCTTTGTCACTCTGTCATAAAGTCCTGCACCTACATTCTGTCCTGCAAAGGTCGTCATTGCCATACCAAAGGAGAAGTTTGGCATCATTGCAAATCCGTCCACACGCATAATAACTACGTTTGCCGCTATGAAAAGCTCACCAAACTGGTTTGTAAGCGACTGAACAATTATCATTGCCGATGAAAAAATTGCCTGAGTAAGACCTGAGGGAAGACCAAGCTTCACAATTGTATTTACATATGATTTTATAGGTTTTAAAAACTTTACACCAAAATCAAAAAATTCGGTCATTTTTGATAATTTTATAAAGCACAATATAGATGAAACGGTCTGCGCAATAACCGTTGCCAGTGCAACACCGCCGACACCCATTTTTATTTTTGCAACAAAAAATATGTCAAGGATAATGTTGATAACAGTTGCAACAAGAAGATATATAAGTGTCGAAAACGAGTCGCCAAGGCCGCGTATAATACCGCTGAGAATATTATAAAAAGCAAGTCCTGCAATACCGATAAGCGAAATCACAAGATAATTTGTGCACCCGTCTATAATCGTGTCGGGTGTGTTAAGCATAACCAACACCGGTCTTATAAGCGGTGTTGCAAGAATAATCAATGCAATACAACAAATCAACGTTACCGTAATACAGTTACCTATTGTATAGGAAAGCTTTTCACGGTTTTTCGCACCGAAATACTGAGAAACCATTATACTTGCACCTGCAGATATTCCTATAAAAAGAACAAGCAGCATATTAATAATGGGACCTGCACTTCCAACAGCGGCAAGTGCGCTGTCACCGATATATTTTCCTACAACGATACTGTCAACCGTGTTGTAAAGCTGCTGCGCAATATTTCCTATCAGCATAGGAAGCGTAAACATCAGAATACTTTTCCACGGTGCGCCCTGTGTCATATCCGTGGGCGTATATAAACTCTTTAGCAATGTATTATCCCCCCCTGAAAATAGTCACTTGATGGATTATAACACAAAGTACAGACAATTTCAACCATATTCACGTAAATTTAACAAAGTGTAATGTACAATTGTCAATGATGGGTGACACTTTTCTCAAAAAAAATAAAAGGTTCACCCATCATTGACAATTGTACACTATAGATAATAAAATTTTTCTTTTCTTTATTGTAACAAGCTTTGATAAGTGA
>JAFSBF010000102.1 GCA_017441965.1 Clostridia bacterium
CAGATAGAGGTTCCTGAAATAAAGGCGGGCGACATAGGTGCAGTAACAAAGCTTTCATATACACTTACGGGCGATACCCTTGGAAAGCAGGGAACAGAAGCTCTTGAAGGCGTAGACCTTCCGCCCACGGTTATAAAGATGGCAATTGTTCCCCAGGCAAAGGGTGACGAGGAGAAGATAAGCTCAGGTCTTAACAAGCTTCGTGAAGAAGACCCGACCTTCTCTGTTATTACCAATCAGGAAACAAAGGAAATGGTTATTTCAGGTACGGGTGAGCTTCATCTTGACGTTATTACAAGTAAGCTTAAAACAAAGTTTGGTGTAGCAGTTGCGCTTACAGTGCCGAAAATTGCGTACAGAGAAACCATAAGAAAGAGTGTTAAGGTTCAGGGCAGACACAAGAAACAGTCAGGCGGTCACGGACAGTTTGGTGATGTGTGGATTGAATTCAGCCGCCACGAAGGAAATGACCTTATTTTCGAGGAAAAGATTGTCGGTGGTGCAGTTCCCAAGAACTATTTCCCTGCGGTTGAAAAGGGACTTTTGGAATGTATCGGAAAGGGTGTATTGGCAGGTTATCCTGTAGTAGGTCTTAAAGCGGTACTCGTTGACGGTTCCTACCATCCCGTAGACTCTTCAGAAATGGCGTTTAAGGTTGCGGCATCAATTGCGTATAAGGATGGTCTTACGCAGGCAAGCCCCGTTCTCCTTGAGCCTATCGGACATCTTGAGGTTAATATGCCCGAGGAGCTGATGGGTGACATTATCGGTGATATTAATAAGCGCCGTGGCAGAATTTTAGGAATGAATCCTATCGGTGACGGTCTTGGAGAGGTTATTGCGGAAGTGCCCGAGGCTGAAATGTGCAAGTATGCTACAGACCTTCGCAGTATGACAAGAGCGAGGGGTAAGTTTACATTCGGGTTTGAAAGATATGAGGAAGTGCCTGAAAATATTGCGCAAAAAGTGATAGAGAGCGCAAAGGCTCAATAAAAGAAACTGTTTTAAGGAGAAATTTGCGCAATGCAGATTTCTCCTTTTGATTATAATATAGGAATTTGCGCGCATTGTGCGCAAAATTGCGTATTTCAACAAAGTTTACCTATAAAAAAGTGAGCGCAGCGAACATTTAGTTGACGAAGTCAACTTTGTTTAAAATTTCTATAATGGTGCATAATTATGTTGAAAGGAGCTTTGAGAAAATGAAAAGAATTCTTTTGGTAATAACTGCAATATGTATATTTTTTGCAGGATGCAATGCAAATGCAAAGGACATAGGTGAAAAAAAGGCGAAGGAAATAGCTCTTTCTCACGCAGGTGTTGAAAATGCAGATGTAACCTTTGTCAAGGCAGAGGCGGACCGTGAAAACGGTAAAAGGGTATACGAGGTTGAGTTTTATACAAGTGACCATAAAGAGTATGATTACGAGGTGGATGCGCAGAGCGGCGAAATCCTCTCATACGATTATGATGCGGAAAATTATAATTTTACTCCGGGCGGTAAAGACGAAAATGTAAGCACTGCAACGCAGTCTGTTGAAACGTCGCAGACTGAACAGACACCGCAAAAGGAGATAAGTGAAAAAGAGGCAAAGGAAATTGCACTTAAAAAGCTTCCCGAAGCAAAAGAAAGTAATATTCGTGAATTTAAAAAGGACTATGATGATGGAAAACTGTTTTATGAAGGCAAGATTGTTCTTGGGAAAACAGAATATGAGTTTGAAATTGATGCGTCAAACGGAAATGTCGTAAAATGGGAAAAAGACTCCCTGTATGATTAAAAAAACAAGGGGATTTGCAGGTTTTTAAATTGCAAATCCCCTCTTTTGTTTTTAATCGATAAAAAAATACCATTTTGCGTGCGAAATGGGTAAAATATGCTTGCATTTAGCCAAAAAAGTGGTATAATAAATTAGATAGTATGGGTTAGTATGCTATCTTGGAAAACGAGAAAAATTTTATGATATATTTTGAGGTGATTTTGATGATGAACAAAAAAACAATCGAAGACATTCAGGTAAAGGGTAAAAAGGTGCTTGTACGTTGCGACTTTAACGTGCCGCTTGACAAGGACGGAAATATTACCGACGAAAACAGAATTGTAGGCGCTATGCCCACAATCAAGTATCTTGCAGATAACGGCGCAAAGGTTATTCTTTGCTCTCATATGGGTAAGCCAAAGGGTGAACCAAAGCCTGAATTTTCTCTCGCACCTGTTGCTAAGAGACTTTCAGAAAAGCTTGGTAAGGAAGTAGTTTTTGCGGCAGATGATAACGTAGTAGGCGAAAATGCAAAGAAAGCAGTAGACGCTATGAATGACGGCGATATCGTTCTTCTTGAAAACACACGTTACAGAGCAGAAGAAACAAAGAATATCGATACATTCAGCAAAGACCTTGCATCACTTGCAGAGATTTTTGTTAACGATGCATTCGGTACTGCACACAGAGCGCACTGCTCAACAGTTGGTGTTACAGATTATCTTCCTGCAGTTTGCGGTTACCTTATCCAGAAGGAGATTGAGTTCCTCGGAAATGCAGTTAATAACCCCGTTCGTCCCCTTGTTGCAATATTGGGCGGAAGCAAGGTTTCAAGCAAAATCAGCGTAATTGAAAATCTTCTTGACAAGGTTGACAAGCTTATTATCGGCGGCGGTATGGCATATACCTTTATGGCTGCAAAGGGTCAGGAAGTAGGCGACAGCCTTCTTGAAAAGGATTATATTGACTATGCAAAGGAAATGATGGAAAAAGCAGGCGATAAGCTTCTTCTTCCCATTGATACAGTTGTTGCAAAGGAATTTAATAACGATGCAGAAAGCAAGGTTGTAGCAGAGGGCGGCATTGAGGCAGGCTGGCAGGGTCTTGACATCGGACCTAAGACAATTGAGCTTTTCTCAGATGCAGTTAAGAGTGCAAAGACCGTTGTATGGAACGGACCTATGGGTGTATTTGAAATGCCTTCATTTGCAAAGGGTACAAATGCAATCGCACGTGTTCTTGCAGATATTGATGCTACAACAGTTATCGGCGGCGGTGACAGTGTTGCGGCAGTTAACCAGGCAGGTCTTGGCGACAAGATGAGCCATATTTCAACAGGCGGCGGTGCAAGCCTTGAGTTCCTTGAGGGTAAGGAGCTTCCCGGTATAGCTGCACTTCAGGACAGATAAAAGACGGGATTAAAAAAATCCCAAACGAAAATAGAAGATTTTTAAATGCGGAATGCGGAATGCGGAGTTCGGAATGAATGAAGATTTTCGATTTTCGAAAATCCACCACAATTTTCAACTTTCAACTTTCAATTTTCCATTTAGCATGAAAGGACGAAATAATATGAGAAAAATTCTTGCTGCAGGAAACTGGAAAATGAACAATACCCCCTCTCAGGCAGTAGCTATGATAAATGAACTTAAAGGCAAGGTCGCAGGCTGTAAGAACGACGTTCTTCTTTGTCCTACCTTTGTATGTCTTGATGCGGCTGTAAAAGCGGCAGAGGGAAGTAATATTAAAATCGGTGCACAAAATCTTCATTTTGAGGATAAGGGTGCATACACAGGTGAAATAAGTGCACAGATGCTCCGCGAAATCGGTGTAGAGTATGTAATTATCGGTCACAGTGAAAGACGTGAATATTTTGCAGAAACAGATGATACTGTAAATGCAAAGGTTATTCAGGCTCTTAAATATGAGCTTATTCCCGTGCTTTGCTGCGGTGAAACACTCAAACAGCGTGAAGATAAAGTTACATTTGATTTCATCCGCAGTCAGATTAAGATTGCATTCCGTAATATATCAAAAGAGGATGCAACAAAGATTGTTGTTGCGTATGAGCCTATCTGGGCAATCGGCACAGGTAAGGTTGCAACAAGCGAGCAGGCAAATGAGGTTTGCAAAGATATCAGAGAGTGCCTTGCAGGAATTTATGACAAGGAAACTGCTGATAATATCCGCATACTTTACGGCGGCAGTGTGAATAAAGACTGTGCTGCAGAGCTTTTTGCAATGAGTGATATTGATGGCGGTCTTGTAGGTGGTGCAAGCCTTAAACCGGATGATTTTTCTATCATCTGCAACGCCTGAGTTTACAAAGGATGGGGGTGTAAAAACACCCCCATTAATGACTTTTTCGCTTGCTCACGGCGAACAGAATATGTGAGCAGAAAGGCACGGTAAACAAAATGACAAAAAAGCTTACAATGCTTATGATACTTGACGGCTACGGCTATAACGCTAATACGGAGGGCAATGCTGTATACAGTGCAAAAACCCCCGTTATGGATAAACTTCTTTCAGAGTGCCCAAACACTCTTATAAATGCGAGCGGTATGGACGTAGGACTTCCTGACGGACAGATGGGAAACAGTGAGGTTGGTCACACAAACATCGGTGCAGGAAGGATTGTGTATCAGGAGCTTACAAGAATTACAAAATCAATAAAAGACGGCGACTTTTTTGAAAAAGACGCATTTTTAGAGGCAGTTAAAAACTGTAAGGACAATGACAGTGCACTTCACCTTTTCGGTCTGCTTTCAGACGGTGGTGTGCATAGCCATATTACACACCTTTACGGTCTTTTGGAGCTGGCAAAGAAAAACGGACTTGAGAAGGTATATGTACACGGCTTTATGGACGGCAGGGATGTTTCCCCGACGAGCGGCATAGAGTATGTAAAGGCACTTTCCGAGAAAATGGAAGAAATCGGCGTAGGTAAAATCGGCGTTCTTTCAGGAAGATACTACGCAATGGACCGTGATAACCGTTGGGAGAGAGTGGAGAAGGCATATGCGGCACTCGTATACGGAGAAGGGGAGAAAAACCCCGATGCGGCAGATGCTATGCAAAAATCATATGATAACGGTATCACAGACGAATTTATCGTTCCCACAATTATTACAGAGGGTGCGACAATCGGCAAAAATGACAGCGTTATCTGCTTTAACTTCCGCCCCGACAGAGCGAGGGAAATTACACGTACCTTTGTTGATAAGGATTTTGAAGGCTTTGAGCGTAAGTGCGGATTTTTCCCGCTCTACTATGTATGTATGACACAGTACGATGCGAAAATGCCAAATGTTGAGGTTGCATTTAAGCCTGAATCACTTAACAATACATTTGGTGAATATATTGCGGCAAACGGTCTTACTCAGCTTCGAATTGCGGAAACGGAAAAATATGCACACGTTACATTCTTCTTTAACGGCGGTGTGGAAGCACCCTATAAGAATGAGGACCGTGCGCTTATCCCCTCGCCAAAGGTTGCAACATATGACCTTCAGCCCGAAATGAGCGCACCCGAAGTGACAGAGGAAGTTTTAAAGAGAATTGAAAGTGAAGAATATGATGTGATTATACTTAACTACGCAAACTGCGATATGGTAGGTCACACAGGTGTATTTGACTGTGCGGTAAAGGCTGTGGAAACAGTTGATGAATGTATGGGAAAAGTAATTGATGCGGTTGTTTCAAGAGGCGGCAGAGTATGTATTACTGCTGACCACGGAAATGCAGACCAGATGATTGACCCTGATACAAAGGATGTATTTACTGCACATACGACAAATCCTGTTCCGTTTATTGTTGCAGGATATGATTGTGCTCTTCGTGAGGGCGGCAGACTTGCTGATATTGCGCCCACACTTCTTCATATGATGGGACTTAAAAAGCCCGAGGAAATGAGCGGAGAAAGCCTTATTAAATAATAGCCTAATTTCTGTAAAGGACAGTGGTTATATGGATAATCGCCCTATCGGAGTATTTGACAGCGGATTGGGCGGTCTTACTGCTGTGAGGGAGCTTAAAAGGGTATTGCCCGGTGAGGACATCATTTATTTTGGTGACACCGGGCGTGTGCCCTATGGTACCCGCAGTCGTGAAACCATCATTCGCTATACAAAAGATGATATAGAATTTTTGCTCAGATACGATATAAAGCTTATTATAGCAGCGTGCGGTACGGCAAGCAGTGTTGCTCTTCCATTTTTAAAGGATAAGTACGATGTAAAAATTATGGGTGTACTTGAGGGCGCGTGCGAGGAAGCCGTGCGTGTGACAAAGAATAAACGCATAGGTGTTGTCGGTACGGCAGGCACAGTAAAAAGCGGTAAATACAGTGAAATTATAAAAAGCATTGCACCTCAGATGCTTGTCTTTTCAAAGGCGTGTCCGATGTTTGTTCCCCTTGTGGAGAACGGATATGCAGATAGTGAGGCGGCAAGGCTTATTGCAACAGATTACCTTACCCCCCTTAAAAAGGAAAATGTGGATACTCTTATCTTAGGATGCACACATTACCCCTTGCTAAAGAACGTGATTTCAGATATAATGGGAAGTAAGGTAACATTAATCAGCCCCGGAGAGCTTGCAGCAAAGAGTGCAAAGGAATATCTTTTAAGTGAGGGGCTGCTAAAAGAAAAGGAAGACGGAGGAAACTGCGAATTTTATGTTTCCGACTCGGTTGAGAATTTTGAAAGCCTTGGAAGCACATTTCTCCAAAACAATATTGAAGGAAAGGTATACAAAGCGGAGGCGTTTTAAGAAATGAAAAAGGACGTTTACATATCAATAAAAGGCTCCCAGAGTTATGATGGGGAAAAAGACGGTATGGAAATGACCACGGCAGGTAAATTTTATGACAAGGACGGAAAGTATTATATAAGCTATGCCGAGGGCGAGCTTACAGGACTTGAAAAGTGCAACACTACACTTAAAGTATCACCTGACGGTGTTGTGACGATGATGCGTCACGGTCATACAAACACCCATATGATTTTTGAAAAAGGGATACGCCATATAGGACATTATGAAACCCCGTACGGAGATTTTACCATAAGTGTTACGGCAAACAATGTGGATGTATCGCTTGATGAAAACGGCGGAAATATTGATATTGATTATATAATGGACATAAATAATGTCGCTTGCTCACACAACGGAATTTCACTTCGTGTGCAGGCATAATGCAAAAGATAAAAAGAAATTAACAAGATTGCGGCACACAGGCTGATTTTGCTATGCCGTACAAAGGAGAGAAACTTAATGGCAAATACGCTTTTAATGACGAAAACACAGATATACGATGCGGCATATAACGCTGCAAAGAAAGCATATCCTGAAATAGAAATCCCCGAATTTACAATAGAAACTCCCAAGGATAAGGGACACGGTGATTATGCTGTGAATATTGCAATGCTTCTTGCACGCAGTGCAAAATCTGCACCAAGGGCAATTGCAGAAAAAATTGTGGAAAACCTTAGTGCCGAGGATTTAAGTGCCGAAAAGATAGAGATTGCCGGTCCGGGATTTATAAACTTCTATCTTAACAAAAGATATCTTTATAACGTACTTGCCGAAATTGAAGAGGAACAGGAAAAATACGGAAATATAGATATAGCAAACGGAAAAAAGGTTGTTGTTGAATTTGTCAGTGCAAACCCTACAGGCCCGATGCATATGGGTAATGCAAGGGGTGGCGCACTCGGTGATACGCTCAGCAATGTGCTTAGTGCCGCAGGCTGGGATGTGACAAAGGAATTTTATATAAATGATGCAGGGGCACAGATTGATAAGTTCGGCAGAAGCCTTGATGCAAGATATATACAGCTTTTAAAGGGTGAGGATGCGGTAGAATTTCCCGAGGACGGTTATCAGGGCGATGATATCCGTGTGCATGCACAAAATTATATTGATAAGTATGGTGACGCACTTTTAGAAAAAGAAGAGCAGGAGAGGAAGGATGCACTTGTAGCATATGCACTGCCTCTTAAAATTGCGGCACTTCAGGAAACTCTTACAAAATACGGCATTAATTATGATGTGTGGTTTTATGAGAGTACTCTCCATAACGGAGGAAGCGTTAAGGAGACCCTTGAAAAGCTTAAAAACAGTAATATTACCTATGAAAAAGACGGTGCACTCTGGATAAAGTCAACTGAGTTTGGCTCTGAAAAGGATGATGTTCTTGTAAGGGCTAACGGTATTCCGACATACTTTGCGGCAGATATTGCATATCACCGTAATAAGCTTGAGGAAAGAGGCTTTGACCTTGCCATAAATATATGGGGTGCAGACCATCACGGTCACATTGCACGAATGAAAGGCGCAATGGAGGCTGTTGGCATCAGCGGAGAAAAGCTTGACGTTCTTGTAATTCAGCTTGTTCGTCTTATGCGTAACGGTGAAATTGCCCGTATGAGTAAGCGTACAGGAAAAATGATTACACTTGCAGATTTGATAGATGAAATCGGTGTTGATGCGGCAAGATTTTTCTTTAATATGCGTGCAGCAGGAAGTCATATGGACTTTGACCTTGATTTGGCAGTAAGTCAGACTAACGAAAATCCTGTATTCTATGTGCAGTATGCCCACGCAAGAATTTGTTCCATCATTCGTCTTCTTTCTGAAAGCGGTGTATCTGTACCAAAGTTTGATGAAACAGACTGCAGCCTTCTTAAAAAGGACGAGGAAATAGAGCTTTTAGAGGTTCTTGCAAAGCTTCCCGAAGAAATCAGGGCAAGTGCGCAAAGCTTTGACCCGAGCAATCTGACGCATTATCTCATTGATGTTGCATCACACTTCCATTCATTCTATAATGCGTGCAGAGTGCGTGATGAGGAAGAAAATCTGATGCGTGCACGTCTTAAGCTTATAGACTCTGCAAGAATAGTTATTAAAAACGTACTTGACATACTGGGTGTAAGCGCTCCCGAAAAAATGTAATGGAATTGCTTCTCCCGGAGAAAGGATTTTACAATGAAAAGGAATAAAATAACCGCTCTTTTAATGGCGGCGGTAATGCTTTTTTCCACTGCGGCATATGCGGCAGATGGCGTAAATACACAGGAGGAGCAGGCGATAGCGTATTCTGACAATATGCTCAAAAATATGGTCAGGGTATATGCGCACAATATTGCCGATAATTACTACTACGGAATAAATGATGAGGAGCTTCTTTTCTCCATCATATGTAAGACGATTGAGGAGAAGAAGTTTAATATAAACAGCGCAATCAAGGCTATGATAGAAACGCTTGATGATGAATATGCCCAATTTTACACTGCACAGGAATATCAGGAGCTGACAACGGACATTGCGGGCGAATTTTCAGGAATAGGTGTTACAATAACACAGAATGAAAATGGCATTGTGGTGCTTTCTGTAATGGACGGCTCACCTGCAATAAAGGCAGGCGTTATGAAGGGCGATTATATAATCGCTGTAAACGGACAGTCAGTTGAAGGTATGGAAATCGCAAGCGTGAAAAACCTTATTGTAGGAGAAAGCGGCAGTGAGGTTAATGTTACTGTAAGGCGTGGTGAGGAGGAAATAGTCCTTACCTGTGTACGTGGCGCAGTAAAAATGACATATACCGAGACGAAAATGCTGACAGATGATATTGCTTATTTAAAGCTTATACAGTTTTCAAAAACTGCGGCGGAAGAGGTCAGAAGCTATGTAAAGGATATTCAGGGCAAGGGCGTTAAAAAGCTTGTTTTTGATTTAAGGGATAACCCGGGCGGAGACCTTGACACTGCACTTGAAATTGCAAACATTTTCATCAGTATGGGCAGAATAGGTGAGCTCAGGTATAAGGATTCGAGCAAAAATAAATACCTTTATTCTGAAAATCGCAATGCACCAAGACTTAAGATAGCGGTGCTTGTAAACGAGAACAGTGCTTCTGCAAGTGAGCTTTTGTCAATGGCTTTTCAGGGCAGAGGCGCAGGAAAGCTTGTCGGCACAAAAACCTTTGGTAAGGGCAGTATGCAGATTCTTTCAAGGGCGGCAACGGGCGTTGGAATGAAATATACTGTGGGTGAATTCTATACTGCGAAAGGGCAGAGAGTTCACACCGTTGGAATTACTCCCGATATTGTAGTCGAAAACGAATATGTTCCCGTTGACGAGGAGAGCTTTGCCAAAATTGATTTTGACAGAATTGAGGAGGGCGCACAAGGCGGAGATATGACACTGGCGCTTGAACAGCGTCTCACGGCACTCGGCTATTTTGAAGGTACACCTGACGAAACCTTTGACGAAGAAACAAAGGATGCCGTGATAAGCTTTCAGGCGGTGCTCGGCTATGAAGCAAGCGGTATTCCGGGATTTTATGAATATCTGTATCTTAACGACTACACCTATGATTTTGATATTGTAGTTGATAAGCAGCTTGATGCAGCAATTGAGTATTTAAAGAAGTAAAAAAATAAAATTTCAAAAAAGAGGTGAGAAGAGTGAAGTTTGAGCTTTTAAAATATAATAAAATTAAAGTTATAATAGAAGAAGGGGATTTTGCAAAATGGGGCATAAGTGCCGATGAAATGGTAAAAAATTCACCCCATACAAGGGAAATCTTTTTTGAGCTTCTAAGAGAGGCAGAAAAGGAAACGGGGTTTTCGTGCAATAATGCACGCCTTGTTGTAGAAACTGCCGTTCAGGCGAATAAGAGCGAGCTTACACTCTTTGTCACCAAGGTTGATAACGAGGAAGAACGGGCGCTTTTTGATAAAATATCAAAGGCAGAAAAGCTTCAGGGCGAAAAGAAAGAAAAAAAGGAAGAAAAGAAAGCTGCGCCAAGCACAATGGTAGAGCTTGAAAGCTTTGAAGACGTTATAAAAATGTGCTATGCAATGCGTGAATGCTTCTGGGGGTCGCTGTATTCATACCGTGATAAGTATTATATGGTGATGCTTCCCCATTACATACCCCGTGCATCGGAGTTTGGCGCTGTTTGCGGCGAAAAATACCGCACTATCATAGAGGAACACGCAAAGGTTATAATTAAAAACACAGCATTTTTAACTGTGCGTAATAAATTTGAAGAATAAAAGAGGAGTGGTAATATGGCAGAAACAAAAGATATTTTTACCTATAAAGGAAAGCCCATGGTACGCAGGGGAGATACGATATATTACGGTGACCTTAACGAAAAATATATTATTATCTTCACTATAAAGTCAAAGAAAAAGGTGGGTGACCTTGAGGTTGCCGACAGTGTAACCATAGACCTTTGCACAAACAGGGGTGCAGGAAAGGAAAAGGTTATTAAAAAGGCTAACAGAGAAAGCCTTTATGAGGCAATTGACATTGCTGAATTCTGGCTTGAGGATGCAATTGAAAACGGTTAAACTAAGGAAGAAGGAATTTAAATGTTGACACAGCAAAATTTTACTATGCTTGCTGATTTTTATGAGTTTACAATGGCAAACGGCTATTTTATCAATAATACAGGCGATAAGATATGCTATTTTGATTTGTATTTCCGTACAGTACCCGATAATGGCGGTTTTGCCATTATGGCAGGCACACAGCAGGTTGTGGAATACCTTTCAAATTTAAAGTTTGAGGATAATGATATTGAGTATTTAAGGAGTAAAAACCTCTTTGATGAAAAATTCCTTGAATATCTTAAAAACTTTAAGTTTTGTTGCGACGTATGGGCAGTGCCCGAGGGAACGCCCGTATTCCCCGGTGAACCGCTTGTTATAGTAAGAGGTCCTGCTATTCAGGCTCAAATGGTGGAAACGATGCTTCTTTTGCTTGTAAACCATCAGACACTTATTGCCACAAAGGCAAACAGAATTGTACGTGCGGCTCAGGGAAGGGCTGTAATGGAGTTTGGCTCAAGACGTGCGCACGGCACTAACAGTGCAGTTTTAGGCGCAAGGGCGGCATATATTGCAGGATGTGTTGGTACAGCCTGCACATTAAGTGATGAAATGTATGGTATACCTGCCCTCGGAACAATGGCACACAGCTGGGTGCAGATGTTCCCGACAGAGTATGAGGCATTCAAGGCGTATG
>JAFSBF010000103.1 GCA_017441965.1 Clostridia bacterium
CGACCTTGCAAAGGATGAAAATTTAGAGCCTATTACACCTCAGGAGACAGTAGAGGAAGCGGTAAGCTTTGACGATTTAGGCAGCGTTCCCTGGGCGCAGGAGAGCATCAGCTACCTTGCACAGAATAATATTATCAACGGAGTTGAAAAGAAAAAGTTTGCTCCCAACGCTTTTGTAACACGTGAACAGTTTGTAAAGATGGTTGTTCTTGCAATGAATCTATATAACGAGGATGCACAAACAACTCAGTTTATGGATGTGGAGCAGCGCGGATGGTACAACAGCTATGTTGCAAGTGCAGTTGAACACGGTATTGTTCACGGAGTTGATAATGAGCATTTTGGTGTGGGACAGAATATTACACGTGCGGAAATGGCTGCAATACTCTGCCGTGCGGCACAAAGTGCAGGAAAAACACTTGCAGATACACAAAAGTACGAATATGCGGACAATGCTGATATTCCTGATTATGCACGTGAAGCAGTTAAAAAGCTTGGTGCACAGGGAATTATGAACGGAATTGGAAACGGACTTTTTGCTCCGAGGGAGCAGGCAACACGCGCAATGGCGGCAAAGGTCATCTATCTTCTTATGGGGGTGAATTAAAGTGAAAAAAATACTTTCTTTAATAATAGCTTTAAGTATGCTTTGTTCATTTCCTGTTATAGCCGGTGCGGAAGACGTAACAGAAGCTTCATACGGTGAAGCGGTTGAAACACTCGTTGCACTTGGTATTATGGAAGGCGCGGGCGGAGATTTGATGCTCGATAAAGTGCTGACGAGGGCAGAATTTGTTACAATGCTGATGCGTGTGATGAATTCAGAGTATCAGAATGACAGTATGTATTTTGAGGATGTTCCTAAATCACACTGGGCATTTACTGATATTTCAACTGCGTGCATGATGGGGATTGTTCAGGGAAATGAGGAAAAGAAATTTCAGCCTGACAGACCCGTTGTATATGAGGAAATGGTAAAAATGCTTGTCTGTGCACTTGGCTACGGAACATATGCCTCCTTAAAGGGCGGTTATCCCGCAGGATATATGGCAGTTGCACAGCAAAAGGACCTTTTCGATAATGCGCTCGGAAGGCAAGGGTTGATTGTTAAAAGACACCTTGCCGCACAGATGATTTTTAATGCACTTGACGTTCCGTTGATGCAGGAGAATGGCTTTGGTGAATATATAGAGACAGAGCTTGACGCAAGCAAGACCCTTTTATCACAGAAAATGAAAATCAGAAAAGGGGAAGGAATTGTAAAGGCAAACAGTGTTACGAGCCTTTCGCAAAGCGGCGGTGTCAGTGACGGATTAGTTCAGATAGGAAATAAAACCTTCCGTGAGGGTGTGTCAAATGCCTTATGGCAGCTTGGCTACACTGTTACATATTATGCTGACATAAGTGAAACGGAGGATACTCCGCCGCTTATTTATTCACGTATAGCAGAAAACAAAAATGAAGTTATAACAGTGAATGATAATGACATTGCAGATAACTGCACAAAGCGTGAATTTATCTATAAGAGCGAGGGAAAATCAAGAAAATTCAGCATTGACCTTTATGCCGACTTAATTTATAACGGCGTGAGCACGGGCGGCTTTACGGCGGCTGATTTAAAGAGTGCAAGCGGAAGCGTTACGCTGATTGATAACGATAATGACCGCGATGCGGACGTTATACTTGTAAGCGACTATGTAACCATTCTTGTAGGTAACTACAACACTGCTTCATATATGGCGTATGACCGTGATGATGTAAATAAGTTTATAGAGCTTGATCCCGAGTCTGATGATTATAACAGTATAATATACGAAAACGGTGAGGAGTGCAGATTTTCCCTTGTAAGAGAAAACAGTGTCCTTTCTGTTGCAAAGAGTAAAAATCTGACAGGCAAAAAGAGTATTACGGCTATGCTTTCAAATGAGAGTGTAAGCGGTGTGTTTGAGGCAGTTGACACTACTGATAACATTGCTGTAATAGACGGCGTTGAATACAGGATGTTAAGCGGAGTATATGCCAAAATAAAGGATTATATGGGGCAGAGTATAACACTGTATCTGGATGCCTTTGGAAATATTGCAGGTGCAGATGACCGCATTATCAGCAAATTTTCATATGGTTACCTTATTGAAGCTGCTGCCAAAGGCTCAATATCGCAGCAAACTCAGTTTAAAATCCTGACAGAAACGGGAGATGTTGAGATTATAAACGGCGCAAAGAAGATTTCACTTGACGCAAACAGTGCGATAAGCGGCAGTGAAATTCCATCCAAGCTCACAACAACAGCTCGCAGCGGAGGAACAGAGAAGGATCAGCTTATTCGCTACAGACTTAATCAGGATGGGGAAATCAACGCCATAGATACTGTTGCAATAGGAAAGGGTGGCGACGCAGACAGCCTTTCAAAGGATATTGAATACAAAGGTGGCGAGAAACTTTCTGATCGCAGGCGATATATAGGAAATCTTTTTGGATATGAAAAGGCGGAGTTTACTGTGGATGACAATGTACTTGTATTTGCAATCCCAAAGCCTGCAGAAAAGAGTGAGGATACAAAGTACGAGGTTTACGGAAAAAGCTACTTTGTCCAGAATGAATACTATGAGCTGGAGGCGTATGACCTTGAAGATGATATGACAGTGGCTGCCTGCATAATTCAGGATGCTGCTGTTGAAGAGGTTTCTGATTTAGCCCGTGTTGTTATAGTAGATAAAATCAGCGTGGCAATAATTGACGGCGAGGAAATTCATAAACTGTCAGGCTATCACCAGGGACAGAAGATGGATTTTTATGCGAAGGATCAGAGCGTATTTTTAAGTGATGCAACAAATACCCTTTATAAGCGCGGTGATATTGTATTACTTGCAGCGGACAAGAGGGGTGATGTTGCAAATGCAGTGGATGTGTTCACAGGTATTGTTGCAGATAATGGTGCAATGAATAGCTTTAACGGTAAAGAAAAAAATCCTTTTAATA
>JAFSBF010000104.1 GCA_017441965.1 Clostridia bacterium
GTTTTTGAGGAGCTTGAAGATGGCGAAATCAAGAGTGAGCCGATTTTCCGCCATAAGGCACTCACATTTAAACTTCCGCTTCGTAAGGCAACTATTGCCGAGTACGAGCAGGCAGTTCGTGAGATAGAGTATTACGTAAACAAAAATAAGGATAAAGAGGTATTTAATTTCAAGGATAATGCCGCAATGTATGTGTATGCAGGTACGATACTCAGATACCGTAAGCAGGCAGAGTCTGAAATTTATCCCATTGAGTCGCATATAATCAGACTTGGCGATATTGCAATTGCAACAAATCCGTTTGAGCTTTTCCTTGATTACGGTAACCGTATGAAGGCAAGAAGTCTTGCGCAGCAGACATTTATCTTCCAGTTAACCGGTGGTGCGGGAGGATATCTTCCCACACAGAAGGCAGAGCAGGGAAGCCACTACAGTGCATATATTACAAGCGGTAATGTAGGCCACGAGGGCGGAGATTTACTCGTAAGAAGAACTGTAGAAGAAATTAACGAAATGTTCAAATAACTAAAAAAATAATGCGGATGCAGTAATTTTACTGCATCCGCATTGTTTTTTTGTAAAAACTTATTTGTTTTTCCACAAAAGTGCCGCACCTATGATTCCTGCGTCGTTACCGAGTGTAGCAATACCTATCTTTGTCTGCTCTTTGCTAAAGCGTGCGTATGAGTCTTTAGCAATTTTTTTATTAATCGGGTCAAGTAGCTTTTTACCCTCATTACAAATTCCGCCGCCTATACATAAAATCTCGGGCTGGAAGATATTTATAACGTCAACAATTCCGTCTGAAAGATAGCCAAGATATGTCTTTACAACATCCTTTGCTGCCTTATCCTTTGCAAGAAAGGCTGTGCGACCGTCAGCATTTGAAAGCTTGCCTCCGCATACCTTCCACATATCACTCTGGGGGTTAAGCTTCATTGCCCTTTTAGTCTGACGGATAAGTGCCGTTGCAGATGCATATGCCTCAAAACAACCTTTTCTTCCGCAGGTACACTTTTCACCACCTAAGATAAGTGACATATGACCGATTTCAGCACCTTTTCCGTACGCACCGCAAAGAAGACGTCCGTCTGTTATAATTCCGCTGCCTACACCTGTGCCGAGCGTAATCATAACCATACTGTTGCTGTCCTTACCGCAGCCTGCTAAAAATTCGCCCCATGCAGCGGCATTTGCATCGTTTTCAAGGTATATCTTTTTAGAAAGGGCTTTTTCCATATAGCTAACGAGCGGAGCATCATAAAAATCAAGATTATTTGAAAATTCTATAACGCCTGTTCTCTGGTCAATGGAGCCGGGGCAACCGATACCAACTGCCTCAATATCGTCAAAGGGTATGCCGCTCGCCTCTGCGCAGTCACGTGCACACTGTGCCATATCATCAAATATTTCGTTATATGGGCGTGGAGCGTTTGTTTTCTTTTTTGCTCTGCCGTATATTACACCGTATTCATCAACCACTGCTGCGGCAATATTTGTACCGCCGAGGTCAATGCCGATAAAGTATCTTGGGGGATTATTTACTGTAAGCATTATGCCACTGCCTTCCACATTGTATTTTCCAAAGCCTGCACCGAGAAATACTGCCTCACCTGCAGAAATATTAATTTTTTTATCACCGTAGAAAAGAACGCTTTCACCGCTTGTCTGCAAAAGCACAGTATATGAACGGTTGTCACAGTCAAATGTATGTGTGCTTTTTGAAAGGACAAGCTCCTTTACCTGAAAATATTCGCAACTGCCAATCATTCGTGTTCCATCGGAGCAAAGGGGGATAGAGCGCACTGTGCTTTTTACCGTGCTTGAAGCCTTTACACCCTTTTCAATATGAAGCTCACGGGGCTTTCCGTCTTTACCACGTCTGTCGTAGTCATAAAGGCGATATGTAACATTTGAATTCTGCTGAATTTCAGCAATCAGATTACCTTTTCCAATTGCGTGAATTGTACCTGCTTCTACAAAAAAGACATCACCCTTTTTTGACGGGACAGTGTTAAGGAGATTTTCAACAGTGTTGTTTTTTATAGCATCGGAAAGCTCATCCTTACTTATATCCTCTTTTACACCGTAGGTTATACGTGCATCCTTATGGGCATCTACAACATACCACATTTCCGTTTTTCCGTTCTGATTTTCCCATTCTTTTGCCTGCTCATTATCAGGATGCACCTGAACACTGAGGTTGTCGGCAGCATCAATGAATTTTATCAAAATGGGAAGCTCGCTGTCCTTTGACGAAGTGCCTAAAACAGACGGATTGTTTTTTATGTAATCGGAAAGCTCTGTGCCATCATATTTTCCGCCTGAAATAACACTCATTCCATCCTTATGACAACTGAGCACCCAGCTTTCTGCAATGGGGGAAATATCGGTTTTGATATTGTACTTATTGCGCATACTGTTTCCGCCCCATATGTAATCTTTATATACTCCTTTAAATTTAATAGGTTCCATTAAAAAGTGTCTCCTTCGCTGTTGATATACTTTATTTTACCACGCAAGGCTAATCCATGTCAATACAAAAAGGTGTTGTTATCTTAAGATAACAACACCTTGTGAGCGAAAGCACTTTGTAGTGGGGATAGGAAAAAATGCTTCAGAACGGACAAACTGAACCAAAGCGAAGCTTTGGGTTACCCGAAGGCGTACGAGGGTACGCTGAGAGGTGAAGTTTGTTCGTAGCAAAAAGGCTTAGAAATTAAGAAAAATCGAATAAAATGAGATTTTTCAACCGAATTAAGATGTTTTACAAATTATAAACCAACGGAATTTCGTATCTTTATTGCCATTTTGCGGTCTGGACTTTTTTTACATCCCCTTATTAATA
>JAFSBF010000105.1 GCA_017441965.1 Clostridia bacterium
CGAGGGTGCACCGGGCGGTGAATGGACAAGCTGGCGCAGTGATGACTACGGCGCAGGCATAAACTATGACTATGTAAAGGGGAACAATGCCCACGGACATTTTGACCTTCATTTTTATAAATCTATCGGTCACAGCAGCGGCACAGAAAGTGCAGCACATCAGGCAAATGTAATGAGAAGCGCAGGACAATGAAAAGCAGACTATGCTTTTTGGGGAGAAGGAAAAGCAATGCAATGAGCGTATGTTTTGCTACTATAGCAAAACGGGAGCGATGTCTGCTTTGCTTTGCTTTGACGCTATACAGCTACGGGTAACCCAAGCTTCGCTTATCTCAGGTTGTCCGTTCTGAAGTATTTTTTCCTATCTCTATATAGCAAAGACGGAGCTGTAGCAAAACGATTTTTCAAACCGGGTTGACTACAGCTCCTGTCTTTATTTTCTCCCTTTCGGGCATACCTTCATACAAACTCCGCACACAGCGCCACGCCCTATATGCTTGAATTTATTCTTCATATAGTCACTGCACGCCTTTGCATCAAATATATCCTCGCGCGACATTCCCTCGCAGTAATTGACATTTTTTATTGCCATTGCACTGCAGTTTTTTGCACATATATTGCAATCTCCGCACTGTGATTTTTGTGGCAGGCATACTGTCTCGAGAGGCGCATCAGTAAATACTGTGCCGAGCCTTACCCTCGGTCCGTGCTTTTCTGATATAAAAAGTGCACTTTTTCCGATATAACCAAGTCCCGCACGTACTGCTGCCTTTTTATGCGGAAAAAGCCCTGCAAGACCTTCTATAGACTGACTTGCGGGAATTGCCGCTGCCTTATAGCCTTTCTGCTCAAGTGCCATCACAAGCTGCAGCGATACAGAATCAATATATGCATTCATAGTTCTGTAATGCTGAAAATATGTATGTGTGGGTGCATCATTAATCTGCTCCACCACAGCATCAGAAAGCCTGAAAACCATTGACACCGCATTTTGAAGTCCTTCAAATGGCGTGTCACTGCACTTTGCAAAGCCTATATCAGATACAAACCTTTGCGTTAAAAAATCATTTATAAAATCGTTCATATAGAATTCACCTTTGTTACAGTTGCACTGTTAAATGCTTTTATTACTGTGCGCAGCGGATGCAGCTCGTCCTCTATAGACATTGGAAGCATTTCACCATATTTCAGATGCCTTACAATCTGCAAAAAGAAGTCTTTACAGTCAGATGCAGATGTGTCAACCTCTCCCGCATCGCTATCACTTGTATATAGATGAGTATGACGTCCGCCATCGGTTATCTCAATCATTCCCTGCGTGCCGAAAATGCGAACACTCTCATTGCCCCATTTTCCAAAGCCTTTCGGGTTTAAGTAATTGATACATGCCGATGCTACACCACCGTTTGAAAGCTCCATCATCCACGATGATGCCGTAAAAAGTCCCTCGTTGGGATTAATATTTCCAAGATGCGTCTCTATTACCTTAACATCCTTTACCCAAAGACCCGTAATATGCTCCAAAAATCTTATTGCGTGTATTCCTGCCTGACGTATAAGTCCGCCGTCCTTCTCCTCGTTTTGAGGTCTTGTGCCGACATTCAGGGGGTATGATTTCTGTACGTATACCTGCACAACCTCGCCAACCTTTCCGCCGCGCACTGCCTTGCGCACGCTCCAGTAAGGCTCAGTATATACACTGTCAGCCATTTCGTGAAATTCTTTTCCTGCTTCTTTAGCCGCACTCAAAATTCTTTCAAGACCTTCCTCTGTAAAAGCTGCCGGCTTTTCAGCATAAACGTGTTTTCCCGCATTAAGACAACGGATTGCATCTTCCTCCTGTTCACTTCTTTGTGGGGAACAAAGGCTAATTAAATCAATTTCTTCATCTGCGAGCATCTCTTCAAGGGTTTCGTACACCTTAAATCCGCCATTGCCGTTTTCTTCAAGAGCTTTCTTAAATCCATCTGAAACGGCGCAAACAGCCGCTATACACGTTTCGTTTTCATAATCCTTTACTCCGATTTGATGCCCTGCACTGCCGTAAAGACCTATGTTAAGCTTTCTGTCCATTTATCCTACCTCACACAAAATCTGAAAATGTTTCTGACAAATCAAGATAACATTCCACCGATTTTTCAAAAAGTCCGTCTGCATATAAAAGACCATCCTCTATACGTCGTACACTTTCCTTAATACCCTTAATCTCAAACTCTTTTTGAATTTGATTTATCATTCGCGTATGAACTGCCGTCGCCTCTACACCGCACGGTCCGTCTGACATATCGCCATTTAAAATGGCATCTACAGCCACGTGCAGTTTTTTACACGCATTCTCATTGGGGTTTCCGTATAGGGCCTTTCTGCCGTCACTATATACAGCAACAATATTTCCAAATTCGCTGTAGCCTTCGGGAAGAAGCTTTCTTGCCTCCTCATTGTCCTGATTTGAATAATATACAGATGCGTTTTCAAATTTATACTCAAAAAGCGGTTCTATCCTTTTATTAACGGGATGCGCTGCGATAAATGAGCATTTTGCATCATTTATTGTAAAGTCTATCTTTGCAGCATCAAAATTTTCAATGTTGTTTGCACGCAGAAGCTCTGCAGATACGCCCTGCGGCTCTGCTGCAAAGCCATCCTCACCCATCACATAGAGCATATTGAAAATATAGTGTGCAGCACTGTTATTTGCCACACTGTCATAAACAAGGCTGCCATCATTCGTTTTGATTTTTCCTGCCCAGCCTACACCCCTTGCAAAGTATTCAAGGTTTCTCGGACGCAGTACTATTGTGCGCATTTCAAGCAGTTTTCCCATTTTTCCTGCAATAATGTCGCTTTTTAAATTTGTTATCGCATCAGAAAATGACCACTGATAGCCTATATAAACAAATTTCTCCGCCTTTTCCTTTGCCTTTAATATTATATCTATATCCTTTTCATCAGAACAAAGTGGCTTTTCGCACAAAACGTTTGAGCCGTTTTCAAGTGCAGAGAGGATGTGTTTTGTATGCAGAAAAATCGGAGTTGAGATAACTGCAAGATGTGCAGAATTGTCCTTATAAAACTCGTCCATGCTTGCACAAACAGGAACACCCATCTTTTTAATCTCTTCTATATATGTACATCTTTCGGGATATGGGTCAACTACCCCCGCAAGCTTAATATACGGGGACGGATTTTCCATAATTTCGTGTACCATTGTTTCGCCATATCCGCCAATACCAACCAACAAAACACTGACCTGCTCCATTTTTAACGCCTCGCTTTAAGTTTTTATACGTTAAACTTAACATATTTTTACTTTGATGTCAACATAAAAAACATACTGTTTTTTCGTGTTATAACTATGCGGTAAACACAAAACTCTTTAAGTTAATTTTCAGGAACTTTTGTTCTAAAAGAAAAAGACGGTCAGAAAATATATCTGACCGCTTTTTCTTAAATTTTAGTGAGAATGTGCCCTTGTTTCCTTTACCGGAAGCTTTTCCTTGAAAAGCAGTGTAATGCACCAAAGCCCTGCAAGACCTATTACAGTATAAATAATTCTGCTTAAAACGGCTGTCTGACCTCCGCAAAGAAGTGCAACAAGGTCAACACCGAAAAGTCCTATAGAGCCCCAGTTAACAGCACCGAGTATAGCTAATACCAAAGCTGTATTATCCATTAAAATCACTCCTTCACTGTCATTATAGTCATATTCATCGAATTTTATTCATTTTTCAAAATTTTCGAACAAATGTTTGCATTTTGACAAAATTTATGATATACTTTATATCAAAGGAAAGTGATATTAATGTTTTGTTGTTTTACGGGGCATCGTCCCGAATCTCTTAAAATAGCATTTGACGATAGTAACCCTCGCTTCAATGCACTTAAATGCGTAATTTCAGATATAATTGATCAGGCGATAAGCGATGGCTATACAGATTTTTACTGCGGAATGGCACGTGGGATAGATATGCTCTGTGCCACACTGGTACTTGATAAAGCAAAGGATAATCCGTCTCTTCATCTGCACGCCGTTCTTCCCTGCCCCAATCAGTGCGACGGATGGATCGAAAAGGATATAAAAAAATATGAGGAAATTTTATCACAGTGCACCACCAAAACTGTAATGAGTCCTTTTTATTCACGTGAATGTATGCTTGCACGAAACCGTTTTATGGTGGATAATTCAGGGCGCACCATTGCCGTATGGAACGGATTTTACCGTGGCGGCACAGCATATACGGTGCGCTATGCAAAAAAACAGATGAAAGAAATTTTTCTGATAAGACCTTCAGACTTATCCGTTACTGAAATATAACGAAAAAAGATAGCAAAAACTGCTATCTTTTTTCGTTATCAAAAATTATCTTTTATATAATCACACGCCGCCAGCGCCGCTACTGCACCGTCTGCTGCAGCGGTTGATACCTGCCTGATTTTTTTGCTGCGGCAATCACCCGCAACAAAAATTCCCTCTGTCTTAGTCAGGCATTCCTCCGTTGAAGCGGCATATCCACGCTCGTCAAGCTTAAGAACATTGGCAAAGCTTTCATTCTGCGGAAGTAATCCTATGGCAATAAACATACCGTCAAGGGAAATGCTTTTTGTTTCACCCGAAGAAGTTTTCTTAATAACGATACCCTCAAGTTCGCTATCACCCAAAAGCTCCTCAACAATGCTGCCCGTTATTACCTCAACATTTTCCTTTTGCTCAAGCTGCTTGGAAAGCTTATCCTCCCCCGTAAGGTAATCAAGGTTTTGAATTACATAAACCTTCTTTGCCAAATCGGAAAGGAGCAATGCCTCCTGAAGCGCAGAGTTTCCACCGCCGATTACCGCAACGGTCTTATTTTCATAAAATGCACCGTCGCAAACGGCACAAAACGATATTCCCTCGCCGACAAAGTTTTCTTCCCCGGGAAGACCGAGCATTCTGTGCTTTGCACCCGTTGCTATAATTACTGCCTTTGCAGTATATTCTTCGCCGTCCTCGGTAACTACCGTCTTTGTCTTGCCGTCTATTATCTTTGTAACCTCTGTGCATTCTGTATCTGCGCCCTGCTCGAGCACCTGCTCAACCAGTTTTTCGGCAAATTCATTTCCCGTCAGGCTCAAAAATCCGGGGATGTTTTCAACCTTTGGTGAATATGTTATTTGTCCGCCAAAGCTGCCTTTTTCTATTACCAGAACAGTTTTATTTGCCCTTAATGCATAAAGGGCGGCGGTGAGCCCCGCAGGGCCACCGCCAACAATTACAATATCATACATAATTTTCCCTCTTTTTTCTTAGCCGAAAGAGAGTAATCCAAACTCGATTTTTAGAGGCAGATTTTCGCTTTCGCTGTGTTAAAATACTCGGAAATACACAAAGTATTCCCTGTGTTTTTGCCTTGCGCAACCAAAAA
This sequence comes from Clostridia bacterium, assembly GCA_017441965.1. Lineage (GTDB taxonomy): Bacteria > Bacillota > Clostridia > UMGS1883 > UMGS1883 > UMGS1883. The sequence goes on from JAFSBF010000105.1 coordinate 5,403, forward strand.
TCTGCTCTCTAAAAATTCAAAGACCTGAAATGGATGAAATTTTGAGTAGGTTTTGGTGCGAAGGATGCAGCAAGGCTTTGTGCCTTGCAAAGACGCCAAGCCGAAAAGTACCGAAATTTCGCCATTTCAGGCGAGTTCGGATTATTCTCTTTCGGCTATGCCTTAAGATATTTTTTAATATCAGACACACCGACATACTTTGTTGCCTCGCCGCCGCTTATTACAACGAGTGTGGGAGCCTGCTTTATTGAAAACTTTTCTACAAGCTCTGTATTTTCATTTGCAAGGAGCTTTTCATATTTTACCCCTGCTTTATCAAGTGCCGCACAGGCAATCTTGCAGTTAGGGCAGGTTGCTGTTGTGAAAAGATATACTGCATCAGTGAGGGCACATTCGCACTTCTCCTCCTGAACATCCTCTACCTTTGCGCCGTCACGCTTAAGATGGGAATTTGCAATATCATAAACCTTACGGTCTTTATATTCCTGTGACTTACCGTCATTCCAGTTCTGTACAGGTCTATAATATCCCGTGATACGGCTGTAAACCTCTGTCGGAGAATTACACTCAGGGCAGGTATAAACCTCACCTGAAATATATCCGTGGTTTTTACATACAGAATATGTGGGAGAAAGCGTGTAGTAAGGAAGACTATAGTTTTCTGCAATCTTTCTTACAAGCTGTGCTGCAGCCTTCCAGTCAGGAAGCTTCTCACCCAAAAATGCGTGGAATACTGTACCCGATGTATAAAGTGTCTGAAGCTCGTCCTGAATATCAAGTGCAGTGAAAATATCCTCTGTATAGCCAACCGGCAAATGAGAGCTGTTTGTATAATAAGGTGTCTGGTCCTCATCCTTTGCCGCTGTTATAATGTCGGGGTAGTGCTTCAAATCGTGCTTTGCAAGACGGAATGCAGTAGACTCTGCAGGAGTTGCCTCAAGGTTATAGAGGTCACCGTATTCAACCTGATAGTCAGAAAGTCTCTCACGCATATGGTTAAGAACTTCCTTAGTAAATTCCTGAGTTTCTTTATGTGTAAGGTCAGCCTTAAGCCACTTCGCATTAAGACCAACCTCGTTCATACCAACAAGACCGATTGTAGAGAAATGGTTGTTAAATGTTCCAAGATATCTCTTTGTATAGGGATAAAGACCTGCATCAAGAAGCTTTGTGATAATGGTACGCTTTACCTTAAGTGAGCGTGCCGAAATATCCATCATTCTGTCAAGACGTGCATAGAAATCTTCCTTATCCTTTGCAAGATATGCAATTCTGGGCATATTGATTGTAACAACACCTACAGAACCTGTAGACTCACCGCTACCGAAGAAGCCGCCTGACTTTTTACGAAGCTCACGAAGGTCAAGACGGAGACGGCAGCACATACTTCTTACATCGCTCGGCTCCATATCGCTGTTGATGTAGTTTGAGAAATAAGGTGTACCGTATTTTGATGTCATCTCAAAGAGAAGACGGTTGTTTTCTGTGTCTGACCAGTCAAAATTACGTGTAATTGAATAGGTGGGAATAGGATACTGGAAACCTCTGCCGTTGGCATCACCCTCAATCATAATCTCGATGAATGCCTTATTTACCATATCCATTTCCTTCTGGCAATCCTTGTACTTAAAGTCAAGCTCTTTTCCGCCGACAATACAGTTAAGCTCTGCAAGGTCGTTTGGAACTACCCAGTCAAGAGTAATGTTTGAAAACGGCGCCTGTGTTCCCCATCTGCTGGGTGTGTTTACACCGTAGATAAAGGACTCAATACATTTTTTAACCTGCTCATAAGAAAGGTTGTCCACCTTTACAAACGGAGCGAGATATGTGTCAAATGATGAAAATGCCTGAGCACCTGCCCATTCATTCTGCATAATTCCAAGGAAGTTAACCATCTGGTTGCAAAGTGTTGCAAGGTGGCTTGCAGGTGCAGATGTAATCTTACCCGTAACACCGCCCAAGCCTTCCTGAATGAGCTGCTTAAGCGACCATCCTGCACAGTAACCTGTCAGCATCGAAAGGTCGTGAATATGAATGTCTGCATTACGGTGTGCATTACCGATTTCGTCATCATATATTTCTGACAGCCAGTAGTTTGCCGTAATTGCACCTGAGTTACTTAAAATAAGTCCGCCTACAGAATACGTAACTGTGGAATTTTCCTTAACACGCCAGTCACTTATGTTAAGATAGTTGTCGATAATTGTCTTATAGTCAACCATCGTAGCATTAATATTACGGATTTTCTCCCTCTGACGGCGATAAAGGATGTATGCCTTTGATACATCGTCATAGCCTGCCTTGATAAGCACAGACTCAACGCTGTCCTGAATATGCTCCACCTCAATTTTGTTATCTTCAATCTTCGGCTCAAACTCTGCCGTTACCTTAAGGGCAAGAAAGTCAATTATGTCCTGATTAAATTGTCTCTGACAAGCTTCAAATGCACTCTGGATAGCTTCGCTGATTTTTGAAAGGTCAAAACTAACGAGCTTTCCGTCTCTTTTCACTACGTTATACACGATAACTCCTCCTTTTTTGATATATGTAAAAATTTTCAAAGCCAAAATGTGCACGATTTTTAATTCGTGCACATTCATTATATAGTATATCTTGTATATTGTCAACTATTTTTTTACAATATATTGTGTCCAAATTTAAAAAAATGAAAAAACCGCATAATAGTGCAATTTATACCCCTCTTATTTCTGCATTCGGTATAAATTTTGCCGCTACAGCGCGCATATTCTGCATTGTTTCGGGACTTACAGCGCAAAGTCCGTCTTCGATAAGGTCGCCCGAATCAACAAAATTCTGCAGATAATATTTATCTGCGCCCTTAATCCACTTTGCAATTTCCCCTATATCTTGTGGTGTGTGGAATTCGGCTACAACAGTGGTGCGAAATTCATACGGGATTTTTCCGGAGAGTAAAAACTCTACACTCTTTTCAATATTTCCTATATTAAGGTCTGTTATACCCGAAGTCACGGCATATTTTTCTTTACAGTTTTTTATATCCATTGCCACGTAATCAATAAGCTTACTTTCTGCAAGCATAGTAAGCTTTTCGGGAAATGTGCCGTTTGTATCAAGCTTTACACTAAAGCCAAGCTCTTTTACCTTTTTTATAAAATCAGTAACCCCGCTTTGCATCAGCGGCTCACCGCCCGTAATACAGACCCCCCCTAAAATCCCCTGCCTTTTCCGGAGGAAATCAAGAATTTCATCCTCGTCATAGGAAACTACATTATCAATATGTGTTACAAGCGATGCATTATGGCAAAACGGGCAACGAAGATTGCACCCTGCAGTAAAAAGCGTGCAGGCAACCTTGCCCGGATAATCAAGCAACGTCAATTTCTGAAAACCATTAAATTTCATACTTTGTCCTCACCTCACAAAACTATTATATATCACACAAAACTTTTATGTCAAGATATTCATATAAGTTCCTATTTATGACATACTGAATAAAAAGGAGTGTGTTGTTATGATAAAATCAATATGGAGTGAAACCTCCTCCCTGCCACAGTTTGAAAAGCTTAAAGGAGAACACAAGACCGATGTTCTTGTTATCGGCGGCGGAATGTGCGGACTTTTGTGCGCATATTATCTGAAAAAAGCAAATATAGACTATATCCTTGTTGAGGGAAACCGTATTGCATCGGGGATAACAAAAAACACTACGGCAAAAATCACCTCCCAACATTCACTTATCTACGATAAAGCGACAAAAAGCTACGGAAAAGAAAAAGCGCAAATGTATCTTGATGCAAATAACCGTGCACTTTTGGAATTTGAAAAGCTTTGCAAAAATATTGAATGTGATTTTTCAAAAAAGGATGCCTATACCTACTCCCTCACCGACAGAGAAAAAATTGAAAGAGAGGTGCGTGCTGTAAATGAGCTTGGCTTTGATGCGGAATTTGAAAAAAATCTTGAGCTTCCTTTCTCCGTTGCAGGTGCAATCAGATTTAAAAACCAGGCGCAGTTTAATCCTCTTAAATTTATATCGGAGCTTTGCAGAGATTTAAACATATACGAAAATACCTTTGTACGCGACATTACACCAACATGCGGTGTAACAGACAGCGCAAAAATTAATTTCAAAAAAGTTATTGTGGCAACACATTTTCCGTTTATAAACAAGCACGGAAGTTATTTTTTAAAGCTTTATCAGCACCGCAGCTATGTCAGTGCATTTGAAAATATCCCGCTTGTAAATGCAATGTACGTTGACGAGGACAAGAAAGGGCTTTCCTTCAGCAGTTTTGATAACTTTCTCTTGATAGGAGGAGAAGGACACCGAACGGGAAAAGAAAGCGATGCGTGGGAAGGTATCAGGCGATTTGCAAAAAAACACTATGGCGATGTAACTCCAAAATACCAATGGGCAGCGCAGGATACAATGAGCCTTGACTCTATCCCTTACATCGGTCATTACTCAAAAAATACTCCCGATATGTATGTTGCCGCAGGCTTTAACAAATGGGGAATGACCTCTTCTATGGTCAGTGCAATGCTTC
>JAFSBF010000106.1 GCA_017441965.1 Clostridia bacterium
CCCCGACGCTTTTCGCCATTTTGGCGCTCAAAATGGCATAGAATCACCCCCATAGATTGGGGGGAGGGGGTTGATATATAAAAGCACTTTTATTCTATCCCTAATAACCAATTTACACTGACATTTAAAATTTTTGAAATTTCACGCAATTCATAATCAGCAACAAAGCGTGTTCCAATTTCAATGCGAGATATACTGTCGCGTTCTAATGTTATTCCTGTGAGCTGTAATTTAGCGGCTAAATCGCTTTGTGTCAGCTTTATGGCAGAGCGAGCCTGATGTATACGTTCTCCGCAAATGTTCTTTCTTCCATTGTAGTTGTAAATTTTCATAAAAAAGCTCCTTAAATGTGTTAAACATAAGTATTTTTCTTGACTTTAACACATTTTTATGATAAAATTGTGTTAAAGATAAGAATTTCGTTTTATCTTTCAAAAACACATCCCGATTTTCCTAAATGGAATTGTTTGGCAGAGGGATGTGTTTTTTGTTGTATAGAAATTTACGTAAAATTAAGAGTGCAAAATGGGTGAAGCGGCACGCTTCTGTTGTAAAAAATTACTGATTGTATTTTTATTTACCTGAGAAATAATACAATAGAAGTATTATTTTGAAAGGTATGATAATTATGAATAATGATGTTTCAAATCAAAATCCTGAAAATTTTGATGGAACGTATACAAATGACCCTATATATCTTCTTGCGCGATACAAGGCATATTGCGATTTATTTGAGGATGACGATAAAAAGAAATGTGAAGAAGAGAGGGAAAAAGTATGAATATAAGAACAGACCTTGCTATTGAATGCAGGGAAATGTTTGCCGGTGAAATTGCCGGTGTGGAAAGCATAAATCACGATCGTGACGGTATCAGTGTTACACACGTAAAAATAACTACGCCCGAAGGTGCACTTAAAATAGGAAAACCGATTGGAAACTATATTACTATAGAAATAAAGCAAATGAATTTAGAGGATGAAGAAATTTGCGAGCGTGGTGCTCAGGCAGTTTGTGATGAATTGAAAAAAATAATAAGTGTTCCAGAAGATGCATCGGTGCTTGTGGCAGGGCTTGGAAATCAATACATTACACCTGATTCAATCGGACCCAAAACGGTTGGAAAGCTTTTGGTGACACGCCATATTACAAGCGAGGGAAATAACGGACATTCCTTTGATGTGCGTGCCGTCAGCGCCCTTGCCCCGGGCGTGCTTGGACTTACGGGAATAGAAACGGGCGAGGTTATACAGGGCGTGGCAGACCGTGTAAAGCCGTCGCTTATTATTGCAGTAGATGCACTGGCATCAAGAAAACTCAGCCGTCTGGGAACAACGGTGCAGATTGCAGATACCGGCATAAGCCCCGGCAGCGGAGTGGGAAACAACAGAAAAGAGCTTACAGAAAAAACTCTCGGTGTTCCCGTAATTGCAATTGGTGTTCCTATGGTGGTGGATGCAGCAACACTTACTATGGATGCAATGGAAACTCTTTCGCAGCATATGAGTAAAAATTTTTCAAAAAATGCCGAAGAGTTAGTTGATGCATTTGAACACGGGGGCAGGGAATTTATAAATGAAGCCCTCTCAAAAGAAAGCACAAATATGATTGTTACACCCAATGATGTTGATGTGATTTCAAATCAGGCTGCCGAAATTATTGCCGAGGGTATAAATCGGGCACTTCATATAAAATAGTATTGAAAGACACTTCTTTTTATGGTAAAATGGTTTCCATAAGGAAGTGGTGAAATGAGCTGGCTTGGAATACATGTAAAAGGACTTAGAAAGTATGCAGGTATTACGCAGGAGCAGCTTGCACAAAGAATTATGGTAGGGATTACCACAATTGAAAATATAGAGTCAGGTTATCTTACTGCGCCGCCTATAGCACTCTTAGACAAAATTGCAAAAACCTTTGATGTAACAACCGAGGCACTTTTAAGACCTGAGCCGCTCGAAATGATTGCGGAGCGTGCAAAGGAGGTCTATGTTGTAAAGGAAATGACTTCCGATATGATGCTCCCCGCATGGAAGGATGTAAGTGATGTTATTTACGTAGACCGTGATGTTTTGCGTGGATATGACCATATAGCAATAAGGGTGAAGGATAACTCAATGCTGATGGAGGGTATTAAGTGTGATGCTGTTGCCCTTGTGCGTATTGGCGCACCTCTTAAAAACGGAGATATCGTATTGGCTCTTTATGAAAATAAAAGCATTATACGAAAATATTACCTTGAAGGTGCTAAAATTCTTCTCAGAGCGGCAAACACATTTGAAAATTACCCTGACATATACTTTGATGCTGATAAAGATAAGTCAAATATTATAGGAAAAGTAATCCGCGTAGAAACTTATGTGTAGAAAATGACGAAAATCACAAATCCTACTTGCTTTTTTTCTCAATTAGTAATATACTGTCATATGGATATTTAAATGTTTAGAAAGAGAGACCTTGTATTATGGTATATTTGGATAATGCTGCAACGACAAAGATGAAGGAAAGCGTTCTTTCAGCAATGATGCCGTATTTTTTTGAAAACTTTGGGAATGCGTCCTCAACATATACAACTCCGGGACAAGCTGCACGAACCGCTCTTACAGAGGCACGAAAAACTATTGCCGGGTGTATTGGGGCGACAGAGCGTGAACTGTATTTCACAAGCGGCGGAAGTGAAGCAGACAACTGGGCAATTAAGGGCGTAATGCTTAAAAACCAAAAAAAGGGTAATCATATAATAACTACAACGATAGAGCATCACGCAGTGCTCCACACGTGTGAGTTTCTGGAAAAGCAGGGATATAAAGTTACCTATGTTCCTGTGGATGAGTACGGAATGGTAAGTGTAAGTGATATAGAAAATGCGATTACCGATGAAACAGTGCTTGTCAGCGTGATGTTTGCAAATAATGAAATCGGAACAATAAACCCAATTGCGGAGATTGGAAAGCTCTGCAGACAAAAGGGTGTTTATTTCCATACTGATGCCGTTCAGGCAACGGGCGCAGTTGAGATAGATGTTGAGAAACAGAACATTGACCTTCTTTCTATGTCTGCGCATAAGTTCCACGGACCCAAGGGTGTTGGTGCGCTGTATGTCAGAAAAGGCGTTCAGATAGAAAATCTTATTCACGGTGGTGCACAGGAGAACGGAAAGCGTGCAACAACTGAAAATATTGCAGGTATTGTCGGTATGGCCGAGGCGCTTAGCGAAGCTACGGCAAATCTGGAGGAAAAGACGGCGAAAATCACAGCACTTCGTGACTACCTTATAAAGACCGTTCTTGAAACTGTTCCGTACACACGCCTTAACGGACATCCAGAAAAAAGACTTCCGAATAATACAAGCTTTTGCTTTAAGTATATAGAGGGAGAAAGCCTTCTTTTAAGTCTGGATATGCAGGGGTATGTGGTTTCAAGCGGCTCTGCCTGCACATCAGGCTCACTTGATCCGTCGCACGTGCTTTTGGGAATAGGCCTCCCGCACGAAATTGCACACGGCTCGCTTCGGGCATCACTTTCAGAATTTACAACAAAAGAAGAAATAGATTCTTTCATTAAGGCTCTTGTTCCAATTGTTCAGAGACTTAGGAATATGTCCCCGTTATACGAGGGAGTAGAGTCGAAATGATTTCGCCTAAAGAAAGGAAATGATATAAATGTACAGTGAAAAAGTTATGGACCATTTTTCAAACCCCAGAAACGTAGGGGAAATTGAAGATGCAAACGCAGTAGGAACTGTGGGTAATGCAAAATGCGGCGATATAATGAAAATTTATATGAAAATAGAAGATGATATCATTAAAGACGTCAAATTCAAAACCTTCGGTTGCGGTGCCGCCGTTGCAACAAGCTCTATGGCGACCGAGCTTGTAATCGGTAAAACCGTTGACGAGGCGCTTAAGCTTACAAATAAGGCTGTTGTAGAGGCGCTTGACGGACTTCCGCCCGCAAAGCTTCACTGCAGCGTTCTTGCTGAAGAGGCAATAAAGGCGGCTATTCAGGATTATTACGATAAAAATGGAATAGAAAAAAAGGTTGATTGCAGCGGAAACTGTGCACATTGTCACAGCCATTCCGAACACTAAATCATTGAGCTTTTGCGTTTTGTATAAACTGTGCAAGAGATTGCGCAAAATATTTTGCACCAAGCAGTGCTTCATCAAGGGTATTGCCATTGGTGCCAACCTCAACAATTACACTGCCGGGGGCCAACTGCTGATTAAAGCGTTGGCTCCTGAAATTTATGGGGCGGCAAAGACCGCTGTAGAGCATTTGTGTATGCTCTTGAAGTGTTACGGCAAAATTCATATTTGTTTTCCAGTTTTCGTGGGTAAGACCGCTTATGCTGCTGCCCACAACAAGCATTACAGAGGCGGCATCCTTGCCGTCTATGTTTGATGTGTATTTGACTTTTTCTCCGTTTTCTCCTTCTATGGCATCACGGTGTACGTCGAGTACAATCTGTATAGATGGGTCATTTTTGATGTAATTTGCAATGGTTACAGCACTTTTATTATAGCTTCCGTTATAGCTTGGATAATCGTTTATTGTGGTGTCGTGGTAGACTTTTATGCCGTTTTGGGAAAGGACATTCTTTATTTCATTTCCTACACGTACCATATTGTAGTTTTTATCAAGGGTTCTGTCTGTGTCGCTGGGTGTGTAGAAATAGGTCTGTGACGGTGTATAGCTCTCTGTGGTATGGGTATGAACTATAAGTACAGATATATCGCCCTTTAAAAATGCAGGTATGGTATTATAGTCAGAGGCATTTATTGTCTGGGTTGTGGAGTTATTGATTTTTACCGTATCTGCCGAAGTTCGGGCAGGAGAACGTGACGAAATATGCTCTTTTTTTGTGCTTTCAGGTATGGGTGGGGTTTCTTCTTCTTTTTTTTCTTCGGCAGGTTTTGCCACCACTTTTTTAAGCAGCAAAAACACACCTTTTTCGGGGGAGCTTTTCTCAAAAAAGGCAGGGCTTTGACAAAGACAGCTTTCAACAAACGAATGAGGCACGCAGGGGAGAAAAATTTTTTGTGAAAGCGTTGTGCATATAAAAACTGACATAAAAAACGTACATAATAAAAAAATAACACGCAAAAATTTAAAGTTAAGAACAATTACCGGTGTTTTTTTCAAAAAAATCACCTCTTTTATTGAATATATATTGATTTATTTCTATTTTTATGCGATAATAATAATGTATCTTAGAATGAAATATTTATGGATAGAAAGGAAACGTGGGATAATATGTTAGTATCAGCAAAGGAAATGCTTGAAAAGGCACGTGACGGTCATTATGCCGTAGGTCAGTTCAACATCAACAATCTTGAGTGGACAAAGTCAATTCTTTTAACTGCACAGGAGCTTAATTCACCTGTAATTTTAGGTGTTAGCGAGGGCGCAGGAAAATATATGGCAGGCTACAAGACAATTGTTGGTATGGTTAACGGAATGCTTGAGGGACTTAATATTACAGTTCCCGTTGCACTTCATCTTGACCACGGCAGCTACGAAGCTACTCTTAAGTGTATTGAGGCGGGCTTCTCTTCTGTTATGTTTGACGGATCACACTATCCTATTGATGAAAATATTGAAAAGACAACCGAGCTTGTAAAAATCTGCGCAGAAAAAGGTCTTAGCCTTGAGGCAGAGGTTGGTGCAATCGGCGGTGAGGAAGACGGTGTTATCGGCGGCGGTGACATTGCTGACCCCGAAGAATGTAAGGCTATTTCAGAGCTTGGCGTAACAATGCTTGCTGCAGGTATCGGCAACATTCACGGAAAATATCCTGAAAACTGGAAGGGTCTTGATTTTGATGCCCTTGAAAAAATAAAGAATGCAACAGGAAGCATCCCGCTTGTTCTTCACGGCGGTACAGGTATCCCCGAGGATATGATTAAAAAGGCAATCAGTCTCGGCGTTGCAAAGATTAACGTAAATACAGAATGTCAGCTTTCTTTCACAGCTGCTACAAGAAAGTATATCGAGGAGGGTAAAGACCTTCAGGGTAAGGGCTTTGACCCCAGAAAGGTTCTTGCACCGGGTTGTGAGGCTATAAAGGCTACAGTTAAAGAAAAGATGGAGCTTTTCGGTTCAGTTGGAAAAGCGTAATCAGATGCAATTATAAGAGGGTGTAAAAGGATTTTACACCCTCTTGTTCAATAAATAAAATACAGAGGGAAAATGATGAGTAGTAAAAATCTTTCAAGGCAGGCACTTAAAAGACTGCCGATATATATGTCCTATCTTAAATCAATAGATTTGGCGGAAACGGAGTATATTTCGTCGGCTACTGTTGCAAATGACCTTGACCTGAATGATGTTCAGGTAAGGAAAGACCTTGCCGCAGTTTGTAAAAGTGCGGGTATACCAAAAAAAGGCTTTGCGGTACGTGACCTTATTAACGGAATATCAGATTTTTTGGGATACAGAAACAGTAATGATGCAATACTTATTGGTGCGGGAAACTTAGGAATGGCACTTATGAGCTACAGAGGCTTTGACAATTACGGTATAAATATTGTAGCAGCTTTTGACAACAGAGAAGAGGTAGTTGATAACAAAAGGATATTCCCCCTTTCCTCTATAGGCAAAAAATGCGCAGAGCTTAATGTGAAAATAGGCATTATAACAGTGCCGAATACCGCTGCGCAGGAGGTCTGTGACCTGCTTGTAAAAAGCGGAATAAAGGCTATATGGAATTTTGCCCCCACACATCTTAAAGCACCTGAGGATATTCTCGTACAAAATGAGAATATGGCATCCTCTCTCGCACTATTATCACATCATCTGCGTGAAAAAATGGCAGGCGAATGAAAAGACGGCACAAAACTGCGTTTTGTGCCGTCTTTTATTGTAAATCAGGATATTTTGTGTAAAATTAACTATAAATGAAAGAAAAATTCTACCTTTTTTTGGTTAATTCTTCCTCTTAGCATTTGACTATTGTGTGCATATTTGATAAAATAATAAAAAGACTAAAAAAGAAATATTAAGCGGAGGCGGATAAATGACGACAGTAAAAAAGAAAAACGTAAACGGTGAAAATCCATTTATAAAAACCTCCGAGCTTGAAAAGTTTAATAACGGAACGAACTTTAAAAGCTATGATTTTTTGGGGGCTATGGAGAGTGAAATATACGGCGAGCGTGGCTATAGCTTTGCCGTGTGGGCACCAAATGCCGCTTTTGTCAGCGTAGTTGGCGATTTTAACGGCTGGGACACTGATAAAAACCCAATGAATCCGCAGGGAAGTTCGGGGGTATGGCACTGCTTTATAAAAAATGTGAAAGAGGGGCAGTGCTATAAATATTTTATACGGGGAAGAGACGGGAAAGAGGTTTATAAAGCTGACCCCTACGCTCGGTACAGTCAGAAGCCTCCCCTTACTGCATCTGTTACGTATAATATAAACGGCTTTAACTGGACAGATAAAAAATGGATGGCACGCAGGGAGAAAACTGCGCCGTATGACAAACCGATGCTCATATACGAAATGCACCTTGGAAGCTGGAGAACGCACAGCGATGGCTCCTATTACACATACAGGGAGCTTGCTGATGAGCTTCCCGATTATCTTTCAGAAATGGGGTATACCCATCTTGAGCTGATGCCCGTTTCAGAATTTCCCTTTGACGGAAGCTGGGGGTATCAGGTTACAGGATATTTTTCTGTTACAAGCCGCTTTGGTGAGCCGAAGGATTTTATGTATTTTGTGAATAAATGTCACGAAAAAAACATAAGTGTTATTATAGACTGGGTTCCTGCACATTTTCCAAAGGACGAACACGGACTTGCCCGATTTGACACAACACCCATATACGAGTATCCTGACCCCCGAAAAGGGGAGCATAAGGAATGGGGTACGTATGTTTTTGATTATGGCAGGGGTGAGGTTGTTTCTTTCCTGATTTCGAGTGCCTTTTACTATCTTGGCATGTTTCATATAGACGGAATAAGGGTGGATGCCGTTTCAAGTATGCTCTACCTTGACTATGGCAGAAGTGAATTTGTTACCAATAAATACGGCGGCAACGAAAATTTAGAGGCGATTTCTTTTCTGCAGACGCTTAACAGTGCCGTGTTTCAGGAATATCCGAATATACTTATGATTGCGGAGGAGTCCACAGCCTGGCCGAGTGTCACAAAGCCCGTAGATGGCGGAGGACTTGGGTTTAATTACAAATGGAATATGGGTTGGATGAATGATAACCTCAGGTATATGAGTATGGACCCGTATTTCAGGCGTGACAACCATAATCTTCTGACGTTTTCAATGATGTATGCTTTTTCGGAAAACTATATTCTGCCCCTTTCACACGATGAGGTGGTGCACGGAAAAGCATCACTCATAGGAAAAATGTCGGGGCTTTACGGTCAGAAATTTGATTCTCTTCGTACCTTCTTTATGTACAATATGGCGCATCCGGGGAAAAAGCTTCTCTTTATGGGGGGAGAATTTGCACAGTTTATAGAGTGGCGCTATTATGAACAGCTTGAATGGAAATTGCTTGAATATGATGCCCACAGACAGTTTAAGGATTTTGTAATGGCGTTAAATCACTTCTATCAGGAAAATAAGCCTATGTGGGAGATTGAGGATAGCTGGGATGGCTTTGAATGGATAAACGCAGACGATAATGAGCGCAGTGTGGTTTCCTTTGTGCGCAGGGGAAAGAAAAAGACGGATGAGGTTATAGTTATCTGCAATTTCACCCCCGTAGAGTATAAAGATTATATTGTAGGCGTTCCGAGAAAAGGCTGCTACAGCGAGGTTTTCTCAAGTGCGAAAAGTGAGTTTGGCGGAAACGGGCATAAGATAAAGGATGTATATGCAAAGAAGAAGAGCCTTAACTTAATGCCGTACAGTATAAATATTGACCTTGCACCAATGAGCGCAGTCTATCTTAAAAGAACTCAGAGCACACGAAAAAATCAGTGTGACCTGATAAAAGAGAGGAAGGATAATAGATGAAATCAGCCGAGTGTTTAGCAATGATACTTGCCGGCGGACAGGGAAGCCGACTTGGCGTACTGACAAAAACAGTGGCAAAGCCCGCAGTGCCATTTGGGGGAAAGTACAGAATTATTGACTTTACCCTTTCTAACTGTATTCATTCGGGCATTTATACGGTAGGTGTTCTGACACAGTATCAGCCGCTTGAGCTTAATACTTATATAGGAAGCGGCGGACCGTGGGATCTTAACCGTAACTCAGGCGGTGTATATGTTCTGCCGCCCTATCAGAGTGCTGAAAAAGGCGAATGGTATAAGGGAACGGCAAACGCCATTTATCAGAATATAGATTTCGTGGACAAATTTAATCCAAAGTATGTTGTAATTCTTTCGGGTGACCATATCTATAAAATGGATTACTCAAAAATGGTTAAATACCATAAGGAAAAGGGTGCAGATGCAACCATTGCTGTTATCGAGGTTCCGTGGGAGGAGGCAAGCCGTTTTGGTATAATGACCGCAGATAATGACGGAAAAATCGTTGAGTTTGCTGAAAAGCCAAAGGAGCCAAAGAGTAATCTTGCCTCGATGGGTGTTTATGTGTTTACGTGGGAGGTCCTTAAAAAATATCTTACCAGTGACGAAAATGACCCTGAAAGCTCAAACGATTTTGGTAAAAATATTATTCCCACAATGCTCGGAAACGGTGAAAATATGTGTGCATACCCGTTTGACGGATACTGGAAGGATGTAGGTACCGTGCAGAGCCTTTGGGAGGCGAATATGGACATTCTTGCCGAGCCGCCCGCATTTGATTTAAGGGATAATTCGTGGAAAATATATTCGAGAAATCCTGTTAAACCGCCGCATTACATTGCAGGCAGTGCGAGTGTTAAGAACTGCTGCGTAACGGAGGGCTGCAACGTATACGGAAGCATCAGCCACAGTATTTTGTTTGAGGGTGTTACTGTGGAAAAGGGTGCGGTTGTTGAGGACTCAATCGTATTTCCGGGTGCAGTTATAAAGGAAAATGCCGTAGTTAAAAAGGCTGTTATAGGCGAAGAGGCAATTATAGGTAAAAACTGCGTTATAGGTGATGAAAATACGCTAAGCGGTATGTATGAAAGTCAGTATTGCACGGGTGGAATTTCGCTTATAGGCGGCGCAGTAGAGCTTTGTGATAATGTAAAAATCGGCGTAAATTCAATGGTTACCGAATCAGTAAAATCTAAGGGGGGTAAATAAGATGAGAGATATGATGGGAATTGTTATGTCTGATAACAATGAAATCAGGCTTAACGAGCTTACACAGATGCGTTCAATTTCCGCACTCCCCTTTGGCGGAAGATACAGACTTATTGACTTTATCCTTTCAAATATGGTAAACAGCGGAATTATTAACGTAGGTGTTGCGACACATATTAACTATTCCTCGCTTATGGACCATATAGGAAGCGGTGCGCCGTGGGACCTTAACAGAAAAATTTACGGCCTTTTTATGCTTCCCCCGTATGTAAGGGGCGGCGGAGCGATAAGTGCAGGAAATATTGACCAGCTTTACGGTATACTCACGTTTTTGCGCAGAAGCCGTCAGCAGTATGTGCTTTTAGCATCGGGAAAAATTGTGTGCAATATGACCTTTGATGATGCTCTTATGGCACATATTGAAAAGGATGCAGATATAACTGTAATCTATTATGACAAAAAGAAAAAGGACGAACAATTAAGCCGCAGTACTGTATATGAGGTAAATTCAGACGGCAGAATTACAGGTATTGAAAATGAGCCGCATTTCCCCAAGACAACTCTTGAGGGTATGGATATGTATATTGTGGAGAGAATGAAGCTTATTGAGCTGATTGAGGAGGCATATGCAAGAGGAAGCCACGATTTCATACGTGATATTCTTCTTACAAAGCTTTCCAGTGCCAAAATTTACGGTTATGAGTACAAGGGCTTTGTCGGCAAGGTTGATTCTATCCGCAGCTATTATGAAAACAGTATGAAAATGCTTGACATAGATGTCCGCAAGGAAATTTTCGGTGCGAAAAACCGTATTTATACAAAGGTTAAGGACCAGGTGCCTACTCAGTACGGGGCAGAGGCAACTGTTTCCGACTCGCTCGTTGCTGACGGATGCGTTATAGAGGGCCGTGTGGAGAACAGTATTATTTCACGTGGCGTTCATATAGGAAAGGGCGCAGTTATTAAAAACAGTATTGTGATGCAAAACAGCGTTATAGAGGAAAATTGCGATATAGAAAATGTTATAATCGATAAGGAGTGTACTCTGCGCGCATCAAAGCGTCTTGTAGGACAGCCTAATTATCCCGTTATATTACCCAAGAGAACATTATTGTAACAAGAAAGGATTTGACATATGAAAGTATTATTTGCCACAAGTGAATGTGTTCCTTTTGTAAAAACGGGGGGGCTTGCCGACGTTGTGGGTGCACTTCCTGCTGAGCTTTGCAGGGAAGGGTGCGAGGCACGTGTTATTTTGCCAAAATACAGTGCTATTGCACAAAAGTATAAGGACCAGATGCGCTACATTGATAATATATATATTAAAATGGGATGGCGCAGTCAGTATTGCGGTGTGTTCGACCTTAAAATCGGCGATGTGACATATTACTTTGTAGATAATGAATTTTATTTTGGAAATGACCCGATTTACGGTGATATATCAGTCGATGTAGAGCGTTTTGCATTCTTTGACAAGGCTGTTTTAGCGCTTTTGCAAATTATTGATTTCTGGCCTGACGTAATTCACTGTAATGACTGGCAGACGGGAATGATACCCGTTCTTCTGCGTGCACATTATCCGTATGATGACAGGTATAACAAAATAAAAACCGTTATGACAATTCACAACCTCAAGTTTCAGGGTGTGTATGATAAAAAGACTATTGCCGATGTTTGTGAACTGGAGGACAGCTACTTCACGCCTGACAAGCTGGAATTTTATAAGGATGCAAGCTTTTTAAAGGGCGGTCTTGTTTATGCTGATTATATAACAACGGTAAGCAAAACGTATTCGCGTGAAATAATGAGTGATTACTTCGGTGAAAATCTTAACGGTCTTTTATCAGCAAAGGCAGACAGGGTTACGGGCATAATAAACGGAATTAATTATGAGGAGTGGAATCCGGGGACAGACGGATTTATAGAAAATAACTATAATCTTCGCAACTTTGTTTCGCAGAAGAAGCTTAATAAGCTTGCCCTTCAAAAACAGTTTGGTCTTGAGGAAAATGAGGGTAAGTTCTTAATCGGTATGGTAACACGCCTCACGGGGCAGAAAGGTCTTGACCTTGTGGAGTGTGTTATGGATAATATCTTTGAAAACGGCGATGTTCAGATGATAATTTTAGGCACGGGAGAGGCGCAGTACGAAAATATGCTCCGTCATTTTGAATGGAAGTATAAAGGGTCTCTTGCTTCGCTCATTATGTTTGACAATGCCGCAAGCCACAAGATATATGCAGGCTGTGATGCGTTTTTGATGCCGTCGCTCTTTGAACCGTGCGGCCTTAGTCAGATGATTTCAATGCGCTACGGAACACTTCCGATTGTCCGTGAAACGGGTGGTCTCAGGGACAGTGTTGAGCCGTATAACGAATATGAAAACACAGGAACGGGCTTTAGCTTTGCAAATTACAATGCACACGAAATGCTGGGAATTATTAACTATGCAAAGAAAACCTGGTATGATAATAAAAAATCCTGGCAGGCTATGGTAAAAAGGGCAATGAAAAGCGATTTTTCGTGGGCAAATTCAGCAAAAGAATACATTGACGTATACAATAGAATATAGTATAATAAGATGGTGTAAAAAATTTTTACACCATCTTTTAATTTAAAACGTAAGGAGTTGATGATATTGGCAGGAAAAGCAAAATCACTTACTGCAAATCAACAACAGATAAAAGACGAAATAATAGGTAAGCTCAGCCGTCATTACGGACGCACCCTTGAGGATGCGACAAAGGCACATATATATAAGGCAGCGGCACTTACCGTTCGTGACAGAATAATGGAGCGTTGGACGGCATACCGCCGCTCTCAGCGCACAGCACAGAAGAAGGAGCTGTTTTACCTTTCCTTTGAATTCCTTATGGGAAGGTCTTTTGGAAACAATCTTCTTAATACAGGTCTTACAGAGGATTATGATAAGGTCCTTAAATCTATGGGATGCTCTCTTGAGGAGATTTCATCTCAGGAAAACGATGCAGGTCTTGGAAACGGTGGCTTAGGCAGACTTGCGGCGTGCTTCCTTGACTCCCTTGCAACGCTGGAGCTTCCTTCGTTTGGTTGCTCAATCCGCTACGAATACGGTCTTTTCAAGCAGCTTATAGTAGACGGGGAGCAGGTGGAAACTCCTGACAACTGGCTTGGTGACGGAAGTGTATGGGAAATTGCACGTCCCGAGGAGAAGGTTACAGTACGCTTTGGCGGAAAGGTTTATACCGAGATGACCGATAACGGTTTGAAGGTCTTTTATGACGGTACTACAAATGTTGTTGGTATTCCGTATGACGTGCCGATTGTCGGCTATGATGCAAAGATTGTAAACACACTCCGCCTTTGGTCAGCACGTGCGGAGCGTGACCTTGATATGTCGAGCTTTTCGGGCGGTGACTATCTTCGTGCAGTAGAGGAAAAGGCACTTGCAGAGGTGCTCAGTAAGGTTCTTTACCCCGAGGATAACCATCAGGAGGGTAAGGCACTCAGACTTCGTCAGCAGTATTTCTTTGTATCGTGTACTATGCAGTGGATTATATCGAGGTTTAAACGCCATCATAAGGGTATGGACCTTGAAAAATTGCCGCAGTACATTGCAATTCATATAAATGATACACACCCTGCAATCGCAATTCCCGAGCTTATGCGTATCCTTATGGATGAAGAGGGTATGGGCTGGGAACAGGCATGGGATATTGTGCAAAATGTATTTGCATATACAAACCACACAATCCTTGCCGAGGCTCTTGAAAAGTGGCCTATGGATATGGTGCAGAGACTTCTTCCCAGAATTTATATGATTATTGACGAAATGAACAGACGTCTTGTAAATGACCTTCATGCACGCTATGGCGATGACTGGGGCAAAATTAATTATATGTCAATAATTGCCCATAATTATATAAATATGGCAAATATGTGCCTTGCAACGTGTCATAAGGTTAACGGTGTATCGGGACTTCACACCGATATTCTTAAAAATGACGTGTTCCGTGATTATAATAATCTTTCACCCGATAAGTTTGTTGCGATTACAAACGGTATTACCTACCGCAGATGGCTTCGTCTTGCAAACGGGGAGCTGAGCGAGCTTATCACTTCAAAAATCGGTAAAAAGTGGGTAAAGGACGTATCACAGCTTGAAAAGCTTCTTCCCTATGCTGATGATAAGGATTTCCGTGCGCAGTTTAAGGAGGTAAAGCTTAATAAGAAAAAAGAGCTTGCCGAGTATATTAAAGAGCATAACAAAGTTGAGGTTGACCCCACAAGCATTTTTGACGTTCAGGTAAAAAGACTTCACGAGTATAAGAGACAGCTTTTAAATGTGCTTCATATACTTTATCTTTATGATAAGATTAAGACGGATAAATCCTTTGACTTCTACCCGCACACCTTTATTTTCGGCGCGAAGGCATCGCCCGGCTATGCAAGGGCAAAGCTTATTATAAAGCTTATAAATGACGTTGCAAAGCTTGTTAATAATGACAGTGACGTAAACTCTAAACTAAAGGTGGTATTCCTTGAAAACTACGGCGTAAGTCTTGCGCAGAAAATTATTCCTGCGGCAGACATCAGCGAACAGATTTCAACCGCAGGCAAAGAGGCGAGCGGTACCGGTAATATGAAGTTTATGGCAAACGGTGCCCTCACAATCGGTACACTTGACGGTGCAAATGTTGAAATGCTTGAGTGTGTAGGGGAGGATAACATTTTCATATTCGGTATGAAAACACCCGAGGTTAACCGTGAGCTTCAGTTTAACGAAAATTCAAGCCAGGATATTTACACCTCAAACGCACAGGTAAGAAAAATAATAGATATGCTTATAGACGGAACAGTTTGCCCCGAGGATCCGAAAAAGTATAATGACTTGTATCAGACACTTATTTTCGGTGATCATGGCAGAGCTGACACGTATATGGTTGTGCGTGATTTTGAGGCGTACTGTGAAATTCACGATATTGCACAGAAACAGTACCGTGATGAAGACCTTTGGCTTAAGAAAGCAATCATTAATGTCGCAAAGAGCGGATTTTTCTCCAGCGACAGAACGATTGACGAATATAATGACAAGATATGGCATCTTGAAAAGCTTAAATGATAAAAGGGAATGTAAAAAAGTTTCAGAACACAAAAAGAAGCACTATAGTAAATTCGAAATGCGAAGTTCGAAGTGCGAAATGTTGGTGGATTTTTTGCAAAGCAAAAAATCTTCATCAATAGATGTGTCTTGAAAGGGTGTTTGTTCTGAAATATTCCCAGATAAAAACAGCAAAGTAGGAACTACTGCGTTAAGTGTGTGGGGGACGGGAAGTTGCCTCCATAACGAAAAATGTCTATTATTGATATTTGCGGTGGTGGTTTCGCATTCCGTTGCTGCACCAAGATTCGCTTTTGAACCTTTCTGCAGCGTGCTGCAGAAAGGTTTTGTTTATTATGAAAAAGAGAATTTCAACAAGAAAGCTGTGCCTTCTTGCCGTATTTACGGCAATAACGGTAATTTTAGCTATATATGCTACATTCAGGATTGGAAATCAGATAAAAATACCCCTTAAATTTATAACGGTATTTATGACGGGGGCAATTTTTGGTGCTATACCTGCGGGTGTTGTTGCGGCGCTTGCAGATATATTAAACGCAGTCCTCGTTCCCGTAGGACCGCCTCTGCCTCAGATAACGGCAGTGGAGTTTTTATACGGCATTATATACGGTGTGTTTTTTTATAAAGCGTCGGATAATAAATTTTACTATCTGCGCTCACTTTTATGCTGCCTTATACAGTTTGCCATCAGCATAACATTAATGTCAAAAATTCTTACGGATGTTGGATATTTCAGTAGCTTTTATGCTGCACTGATAATACGTATGCCCGCCGCAATTGTGACGTTTTTAATGCATATGGCGGTGCTTTGCGCACTTAGAAAAATCATATTCAGGATGAAAAACTATTTTGCGAAGGAAGAAATATAATGGGAAATTTTAAGCAGTATGCAAACAGCTTTCAGGCAAAAAGCCGTCTTGGACTTGAGTCTATAGGCGCGCTTGTACAAAAACTTGGAAATCCGCAAAAAGACCTTAAATTTATCCACGTTGCAGGAACAAACGGAAAAGGCTCTGTCTGCGCATTTTTGCAGTGTATTCTTAGTGACAGCGGTCTTAAAACGGGTAAATTTATTTCGCCCAATATGATTGATGTGACTGAAAGAATAAGTATTGACGGCAAAGATATTTCAAATGATGAGCTTAACACCCTTTTAAATCAGGTCGAAATGGCGGCAAAAGAGGTAGAGAATGAAAAAGGTGCTATGCCTACTCAGTTTGAAATATGGACAGCCGCAGCGTTTTTGTATTTTAAAGAAAAAAAGTGCGATATTGTGGCTTTGGAAACGGGACTTGGCGGCAGACTTGATGCAACAAATATCATTGATGCACCGCTTATGTGCCTGATTACAAAAATTGATATTGACCATACTGAATATCTCGGCGATACTCTAGAAAAAATTGCCGCAGAAAAGGCAGGTATTATAAAAGAAGAAACTGCGGTTATTACCACAATGCAGAGGCAGCAGGCGCACCAAGTGCTTGAAAAAACAGCTAAAGAGAAAAATTGTTCTTTTATTGTGGCAGAGCCGCCCGAAAGCAGTGCTCCCGACAAAATGGGTGAGGTTTTCGATTATAAAAACTTTAAAAATCTAAAGATAAGCCTTGCAGGCGCTCACCAGACGGAAAATGCCGCCCTTGCAATAGAGGCGGCAATAAGTATGGGCATTGACGAAAAGTATATCAGAAGCGGACTTTTGCGTGCACGAAACATAGGACGCTTTGAAAAAATATCGAATAATCCCTTAGTAATATTTGACGGTGCGCATAACCTTAGCGGAACAAGCTCTCTGATTGATGCTGTATCAAGATATTTTCCTGACGAAAGGCTTTCCGTTATATATGCGGCAATGGCGGATAAGGATATTGATGCATCGCTTGACCTTTTTAAAAAGAATGGTTTTTGTGAAAAGGCATATTTTTTCACCGTTACTGTAGAGGATAATCCCCGTGCGGAGACGGCAGAAAGACTTGCCAAAAAGCTTATAAAATACGGATTTACAGCACAGCCTTGTGAAGATATAACCGAGGCTTATAAAAAAGCAGTTTCAGAAAATAAGCTTACTGTTATATGCGGCTCGCTCTATCTTTACAAGGATTTTATGAAGATGAAATCAATGAATTGCTTATAAAGCATAAATTGAAATCTGCGGCTTGCGGGAGTTATTTTGTATCAACCTGTATTGCATTTTGATAGAAAGTGTGTTATAATGCAATTTATGTTAATAAAAATTTTGGAAAGGAGAATATTCTTTATGGATATTTTGGCATTTTCACTTTACTTTGTAGCAATGATTGCTATAGGTATTTTCTTCTTTGTTAAATCAAAAAATGTAAGCGAAAAGGATTACTTTCTCGGCGGACGTGCAATGGGCCCGTGGGTAACTGCAATGAGTGCTCAGGCATCGGATATGAGTGCATGGCTGTTGATGGGACTTCCCGGAAGTATTCTTGCATTCGGTTTCGGACAGGCATGGATTGGTATCGGTCTTGCAATCGGTACAGCCGCAAACTGGATTTTGGTTGCAAAAAGGCTTCGTAAATTTTCAAAGGCAGCAGGAGATTCTATTACACTGCCCCAGTATCTTTCAAACAGATTTGCAACAAAAAGCCATACTGTAAGTATTATCTGTGCAGTTGTGTTCCTTGTATGCTTTACAATTTATGTTGCATCTGCTTTCGTTGCAGGTGCAGATGTATTCACAACACTTGTTCCACAGCTTTCAAGAACAACGGCAATGCTTATTTTTGCGGCAATTGTTCTTGTATACACCTTCCTTGGCGGCTTTAATGCCGTTTGCTGGACAGACTTTTTCCAGGGACTTTTAATGCTGGCTGCACTCCTTATCGTTCCTATTGTTATCGGATTTACAAGAACTCTGGACGTAGCGGCTCTTTCAACTGTTTACACTGGACCTAACGGTGAAGAATTCAAGTTTGTTGCGAGCTTTATGAACGCAAGCTGGCAGGATATTATTTCAGGACTTGGCTGGGGACTGGGTTACTTTGGTATGCCACATATCATTGTAAGATTTATGGCGATTGAAAAGCCGTCCATGGTTAAAAAGTCTGCAACAGTTGCAATTATCTGGGTTGTACTTTCTTTGGGTGCGACAATTATGATTGCATATCTTGGTAGAATGTTCGTATACTCAGACGGAACAGACCTTTCGGCAGTTCTTTTAAGTCAGGGACAGCAGTCGCTTATATTTGTAGAGCTTGCACGTGATGTTTTCCCTGCGTTTATAGCAGGTTTGTTGCTTGCGGCTATTATTGCGGCAAGTATGTCAACGGCGGATTCTCAGCTTCTGGTTGCAGCGTCCTCTTTTGCAAGTGACCTTTACAAGCCCATTGTCAGGAAAAATGCTTCCAACAAAGAAATGCTTTGGGTAAGCCGTATGATTGTATTGATTATTGCCGTTATCGCCTTCTTGATTGCAAGCAGCAAGGGCAAGGCGGCACAGGCAATTATGGATTTAGTATCCAATGCGTGGGGTATCTTCGGTGCGGCATTTGGTCCTGCAGTATTACTGTCATTGTTCTGGAAACGCTTTACATATAAGGGCGCAGTTGCAGGTATTATAACAGGTGCACTAATTGATATGATCTGGCTGTGGTTGCCGCTTGTAAACGGCATGACACTGACTGCTGCAACGGGCATTTACGAAATTATCCCCGGCTTTATTATTGGCGGTTTGGTCGCTATCGTGGTTACTCTTCTTGATAAGGCTCCTTCGGCAGAGGTTGAGGCCATTTATGCAAGAGCAACAGATAACAGCATAGACGATTAATTATTTGAAAAAACATACATAAGGAACAAAATTGACTTCTTCAATTTGTTCGCTTCGCTCACTTTTTTATAGGTAAACTTTGTCCAGTTACGCAATTTTGCGCACAATGCGCACAAATTCCTATATTATAAAAAAGGTGGATGTAAAAAACTCGGTTTTTTTACATCCACCTTTCTGTTTGTAATATAGCAAAAGATAGGGCTATATGTTTTTTGTCAATGCTGATAAAAATTCACAGTAAAGAGCCTGAGG
>JAFSBF010000107.1 GCA_017441965.1 Clostridia bacterium
GGGGAGACTTGAACTCCCGGCCTCTTGAACCCCATTCAAGCACGCTACCAAACTGCGCTACACCCAGATATGTTACTCAACTATTATAATCAAACATACGGCAATTGTCAAGTAAAAATTTAAAAAATTTGCGGTTAAGCATAGGATAGTCCTCCCCGATATGGTTTAAAAACAGAAATTTCGTATAATACTGCAGAAAATTCTGCAAATATACGTCAGTATTATTCTTAAATTTTCTTTGTCTTATAACGAAATTTCTTGTTTTTAAACTCTTCGACCTTAAACGCAGAAAAATTTGATATAATTTTTATGCGGAGGACGAAGATAGGCTGACGCCTTTCGAGGACAACAAATAAAAAGAATACAAATATAACAAGTTTAAGTCATATTGGGCTGGGCTATCCTATGCTCAAGCTTAAATAAACTTGTCCGCATAGTTCACTGAGCTATATTCATATCCTCGGCTGTCTGAATAAAATGCTCGTTTGCACTGTATATAACGGGGTCAGAATAGCTTAAAACCTCTCTCTTGCTTGAAGACTGGCCTACGGTTATACTGTCACCGTCTGTAAGCTCGACACCCGTTGCCATAAGGCTGTACTGACTAAGCATAATAGTCGATTTCTTTTCGCCGTTTATAAATATTTTACTTTTTTCGGTAAAACCGCTTCCCTGAACGTAAAGTGCTTCTCCCATAACCTTTATGTTTTCCGCTATAATGGGAAGTGTACCCATACGCATATCGGTTTTTATATATGGCTTTTCTCCGCCAAACTGATAATTTTCTCCATAAAGCATATCATATGCAAGATAGCGTATGCTTTCCTGATACTCTTCCTCTGTAAGGGCAGAGTTTTCCTCACTTTTCATCTGATGCAGTTTTGTAAGGTTTCCGCTGTTAAAGCCGATTGACTTCATTATTTCTCCGCTAAGCTCATACGTTCTTAAATCTCTGACCTTTTTTTCAAGTCCGAAGTTATTCCACGTTACGTATTCTGTAGCATAGGAATTACCCGTTGTAAGGTCATCGCTTTCAAGACCGATGCTCGGCAAATGGTCGCCGTATGCTATAAGAAGTGTTGGCCTTTTACGGTTTTCAAGTGCTGAAATCAGGCTTCCGAGGAACATATCCATCTCCCACACCTGATTTATATAATACTGCAGTGCACAAAGCTCAGGCTCAGTAAAATTGTCACTTTCTATTTTTATTACATTATCACTGCCCGCTATAGGCTCTGACGGGAATGCACCGTGTCCCTGCACTGAAACAGTCCATACAAACCGTGGGTTGTCTTCATTTATACCGTTTTCCTCGTCCGTGTATGTGAGTGCATTCATAATTTCCTCTGTAAGAACCTTGTCCTTACACCAACCGTAGGGCGTTGTCTCAAAATCATACATATATTCCTTGGACTGGAAGCTGTCAAACCCCATTCTCGGATACACCTTGTCACGGTCATAGAAATTACCCGTATGATTATGAATTGCGTGTGCGCTGTAGCCCTGATTTTTGAGGTTATATGCGAGCGACTCAACACTTTCTTCGAGCATTATTGTTTTATACGGATATTCACCCGGTCCGAAGTTATCAAGATTAATTCCCGTCAGCACCTCAAACTCTGTATTTGCCGTACCTCCTCCAAAAGAAGGAACAAAGAGTGTTCCGCCCGAGAAATTTTCCCGAAGGTATGTGTGAATTGGTGCGGGGTCATCAGAAAACGTCATTCCCTTAATAGTCTTGGGGTCTATAAACGACTCAAGCTGAATAAGAATAACGTCAGGCTTAATTTCGGGGGAATTATTCTGCGCTGGAAGAGCGCTTAAAAGCTCTGCAGTCTTTTCCTCCCCGTAATCAGCGGGTTTTTTTATGCCCGTATCAAGCATACTGCTTGAAAAACAGTACACAAAACCGTAATCCTTATATGCGCCGACGAGGTTTCCGAAATCGGAGCTTATCGCCTTTATATTATGCGCCAGATTTGTCGCAATCATCACGCAGATAAGCACGCCTATAATAGATGCAGTATTTTTTCCGTAATGCACCTTTCCGCTGATTTTCGGTCCTACTATCCACAACGCTATAATAGCAAGGAGCAGTACGCCTACAGCACAGTAGAGCAAAATTCGCTGCGGTTTAGTAAGATACATCAGAATAAGGCTTAATTTTACCACCTGAAAATCTATCGCACCCAGCGGCGTTACTCTGTAGGAAAGCACAACATTATTTATAAGACCGCATATAAGCCACGGTGCCGACATAAGCACCACGCCGAAGACCCTTCTCTTAAAAAGAAGTGATACTGACAGTGTCAGCATAATTATAAGCGAGTTGTAAAAGAATACCGTCGGGCTTTCTACTACGTGCAAAGCACCCTCTGCGATACTGCGGCGGCTAAGACATTCAACCGTAAAATTTTCCACAAGACTTAAAATTGCAAAAAATATCAGCGGATGATTGTCGAGAACCTTACCCAAAAAAGAGAAAAATTTTTTAATTGCCTTCAAAAAAACACCTTCTTGTTAAAACAAAACCTTTTCATTAGGATTTACATTCCCCGTGCCGCAGCCACTGAAAAGAAAGACTACAACTAAAACTGCAATTACAAGTAAAACTGCCGCTAAAAGTATTTTCCATACCTTTCTTTTTTTGGGTGCTGCCAAAGCCTGCGCCTTTTCAAGGCTTGCTCCGCAACCGCTGCACTTTTCTTCGTTGTCGGGGTTGATTTTTCCGCATTTGGGGCAGAACATATCATATACCACCTTTCAAATTTTTATAAGTACAGAAAGAAAATTCTGTTCCCTCATATTCCATTTTTTCACTCTGTGAAACGAGCTGCCAGCTTTCATCACTGTCTATGTCAAAGAAGAATTTGTCACATTCTACCTGTTTTTCCACCTTTGTAACAAGCGCCGTATCACATTCATCACGAAACATTTCATAAATCTGTGCCCCGCCTATTACATATACGTCATCCGTATCAAATTTCTTTATAAAGCTAAGCACATCTTCCTTAGAATTAAAAACCGTTGCCCCTTCCCGCGAGAAGCTTTTATCCCTCGATATTACAACATTTGTTCTGTTTTTGAGGGGTTTTCCTCCGGGGAAGGAGTCGAGTGTACTTCGTCCCATCACCACAACCTTGTTAAGCGTTGTTTCACGAAAGAACTTCATATCAGGCGGGAGAGAAAAAAGAAGGTCTCCGCCTTTTCCGATACCGAAATTCTCACTCACACAGACTATCATTTTCATTAGCTATCACCCTTTATATCGCTACAGGTATTTTCTTACCCAGTGTGTGGAAATTATAATTTTCAAAAGAAAAGCTGTCCACAGTAAATTTATAAAAATCGTCTATGGATTTATCTATTTTAAATTCGGGCGCATCATACGGCGTTTTGCGGATTATTTCCTCCACCAGCGGAATATGTCTGTCATATATATGTGCATCTGCAATAACATGCACAAGCTCGCCCACCTTAAGTCCGCTTACCTGCGCCATCATGTGAACAAGCACTGCATACTGACATACATTCCAGTTGTTTGCCGTCAGCATATCCTGAGAACGCTGATTTAAAATCGCATTAAGCGTATCACCGCTGACATTGAAGGTCACCGAATATGCACACGGATAAAGTCCCATCTCACTTAAATCATGGTGATTATATATATTGGTCATAATTCTTCTGCTCTGCGGATTATGCTTTAAATCATAAAGCACTCTGTCAACCTGGTCAAACTCGCCCTCTTTATACTTATGCTTTATACCGAGCTGATAGCCGTATGCCTTTCCTATAGAGCCGTTTTCATCTGCCCACGAATCCCAAATATGGCTTGAGAGGTCCTTTATATTATTACTCTTTTTCTGCCATATCCACAAAAGCTCATCACACGCTGCAGAAAGATTTGTCTTTCTGAGGGTGATTACGGGAAATTCCTTTGATAAATCATATCTGTTGACTATGCAAAATTTTTTCACTGTATGCGCTTTTTTGCCATCCTCCCACACAGGGCGGACATCAAGTGCCTCATCACTGTAGCCGTGACTTAGTATATCTTCACAGTTTTGTTTGAATACTATATCTGCATAACTCATAGAAGACCCCTCACTTTCATCCATACAATTTTACCATTTTAAACTCTATAAGTCAAGTAACATATTTTCACTCAAAAAATCATTAAATCTGTTGAACATTCAAAAAGAATATGTTACAATATGTCTATAATAGCACTCGGAGGTTAATATGCGAAAAAATTTCAAAAAACTTTTTTGCGGTGCACTTTCTTTTATCCTCGCATCAAACGTATTTTCGTTTTATGTTTTCTCCTATAATGTAGGGGATGTTATAGGTAAAATCCTCAGCACCGACATAGTGACATATATAGAAGGGGTGCGTGTTCCCTCCTACAATATTAACGGCAGAACTGCCGTTATTGCACAAAACCTTAACGCACTTGGTAAAAATCTTAATTTCGGAGTAAGCTTTGACGAGGAAACAAGGACCCTCACAATTACCGATAAAGATATTTTTATGACGGGGCAGGACGAGGCGCTCATATACAGCGATACCTCTTCTTCAAAGCCCGTCGGCACACCCGTAGGCGATGTGTATTATACCGACATCACAACAAATTTTAACGGCACTTTTATTGAAAGCTTTAATATAGGCGGTCTTACCTGCGTATATTCAGACGATCTGGCAAAGCTTTGCGGAACATATATCTGGGACGAGGAAAACAGAACTGTAAAAGTGTACCGAAGCGGCACTTATATTCCGTCTGTTACACGTGTTGATTCAGGACGTACTCTTTCCGCCCAAGACAGTGTTATTTCCCATTCTGATACCTTTAACCGCTGGGGCGAGCCGTTAAAGTCATACCTTGCACAAAACCCTGACGGCACATTTACCGCCGTGCAGATTGACGAGCATATAAATATAGAAACGTATGACAGCTCCTTTAACCAGCTTTCTTCGTTTGCTATTAAAAAGGAGCTTCCCCTTGTAGGAACACTTCTTTTCGGTAAAGATTATAACTATATAGCATACGGGCAGGAAAACCTGCTTGAGGATAATTCAAGGGAAATCATTAAAATCGTAATTTATAATAAGAGCTTTGTGAAAATCAGCGAGGTCAGTGTAAACAACTGCAAAACATCAATTCCGTTTGATGCCTCGGGCGCAAGTATGGCGGAGGATGAAAACTATCTCGTTCTTCACACTTCACGCAGCCAGTATCTTGACGAACTTGGGAGCCGTCCGCAAACACAGCTTACAATTATAGTTGATAAATCCACGTGGACAGTTACAAATGTTCTCGGTAAATTTCAGCATAACCACATAAGCCACGCACTGCAGGAATTTGTAAAAATAGATGAGGGCAGGCTGATTACGGCAAATCTTTCAGATGCCGCACCCATCAGGGGGGCGTTTTTGCAGGAGCTTGATTTTTCAGGAAAAATAGTAAATACGCACAGTATTTTCAATGTAGGCGGTGCGTTGGCTGCAAACTGTACGGGAATTATGATTGGCGGACTTGAGTGTTCAGAGAGCGGCTATCTTGTTCCAATCAGTACAATTGACCATTCACTGGCAACGGGTTACAGCAGTATAAATATCGACGGTATACAAAAGGAAAACCGTGATATATACCTTTTATGGACAGATAAAAATACCTACGAGATGCGCCACACCTGCCTTGCAAGGTATACGGGAGTAGGGCTTTCGGGAAGTGTTCCGTATATCGTAAAAATTGCAAACGATAACTTTATGGTTTTGTGGCAACGCTTTACCGACGGTCAGGAGGACAGCAATACCCTTTGCTACTGCTTTATTGACGGAAATGGAAATCAGGTAGGTAATGTCTACACTGTAAACGCACGTCTTTCAAAGGACTGTGCCCCCATTTTTGCGGGCGGCAATGTTGTATGGTATGTAAATACACCCCAGGGGCGTGAATTTTACTCTGTCAGTGCAGATATATCAGCTTTGACGGCGCAAAAGCAGGAAGAGGTTTCTCCTGCTCCTGTGCCTTCAGATAAAGAACAAAATGACCGAGAAGAAGAAAAAGATAAAATTACGGAGGTAGATGGAATATGAAAAAGATTTTGACAGTACTTCTTGCAATGGTAATGATTTTTGCGGCAACATCAGCAATGGCTGCAGATATCAAGGTTTTGGTAAACGGAGAGGAAATGGTATTTGACCGTGGGCCTGCGCTCGACGGTGATACAGTACTTATTCCGTACCGCTTTGTAGTTGAAAAGCTCGGTGCAACAGTAAGCTGGTTTGGTGATATCCAGACTATTTTCACAAATTACGAGGGACTTATCACAACAATCCAGATAAATAACGACAAAATGTTTATTGATGATGAGGCACTCACCCTTGAAAAAGCCCCTGTTTTAGCGATTGACAGAACTCTCGTTCCTGCCACAGTTATTGAAAACAGCGTAGGCGCAAAGGTCGAGTGGAACAAAGATACATCAACTGTTACAATACAGAAATAAGTCCTGAAATAATCATAATTTTCGTTCTCTGCATATAATAAGTAGCAGGGAGGATGATATTATGAAGGATTTAGTTAAATTCTTTCTCGGTGCAAATTCACATATTAATTTTGTTTCTTACTTTAAGCAGCTGCAGGAGCAATCAGACTCTATGCAGCTGCTTATTTTAAAGGGCGGACCCGGCAGCGGTAAATCCTCGCTTATGAAAAGGGTGATTAAATATGCCCTTGAAAAAAATCACGAGGTAGAAATAATTCCCTGTGCATCTGACCCAAATTCCATTGATGCCTTTATTGACAAAACGGCTGATTTTGCTATGATGGACGGAACTGCACCTCATACAGAGGACCCGTCTCTCCCGGGGGCAAATCATCACATATTATATACGGGCGATTTATGGGACACGGCATATCTTTATAAGTACGCAAGCGAAATCAAAAGTTTAAACGGCAGAATAGGAGATTATCATAAAGGGGCAGGCAGCTATATTAAGGCGGCAAGTGCCCTTTTGTATGAAAATCTTTTGTATAGCAAGAAATATATAAATAAGAGTGCAATTACTTCTTTTGCAAATGAAATCTGCAAATCCCTTTCAACGGGTAATTATAAGGATGAAAAAGTGCGCCTTTTGAGTGCAGTTTCCGTGGGTGAAATAAAATATTTTAAAGAAACACTGCCCCTTCTTGCCGACAAAATATTTGTTATTGAAGATGACTTTGGCGGCGTGGCAGATTTTCTGATGAAAAATATAAAACACACTGCAGAGTATAATGGCACGCAAATTATAAGCTGCCCCTGCTCAATAATGCCGGAAAAAACAGACCATATAATTATCCCTGAGGAAAGAATTGCAGTTGTAACGCAAAACAGATTTCTTCCCATTGATTTTGGAGAGAAAAAAAGTGCGGAAAAATTTTACTGTAAAATGCCTGACCGTCTGCTTCTTGAAGCACGGCAATCAGATGCACAAAAGCTCCTTGGTAAGGCATGCACACTTGTAAAAGAGGCAAAGCTTCTTCACGATGACCTTGAGGATATTTACAAGAATGCGATGGATTTTTCGGGGATGGACGGCTTTTTTGAAGACATTATTAAAAAGTTTTATTGATATATCTTTGAATTTTAAATGAAAAACATTGACTTTTTTCTCCATTCATTGTAAAATGTAATGGTATGATAGGATAAAATCCTGACAGCGGAGGGATAAAATGAGAAATAAAATCAGTAGGCAGGAAAAGGAAAGACTTGACAATAAAATTGTTTTCTTTTCCTCTGTTACATTTTTATATGCATTGCTTCTTCTGTTTATTCAGAGGATGTCAGCAAACTCAATGACAGTTAACGGCGCACTTGCCTTTATAGAAATTCTCAGATGGGTTGCCCTTGGCGGTGCAATGCTTTGCGCTGCGTGGAGTGCTTATAAGGAGAAGAAGGGATTTTTCCTTTACTGCGCAATGTGCATCTATGTATTTTTCAGCACTACGGTAATCCGCTACTGTACAAGTCGCGGAAGTGCAAGACCGTATCTTATTAACTACGGTGCACTTGCAGTGGTGTTTGTTATGGCGCAGATTTACTATGCACTTAAGGTTCGCGGTAAATTTGACAACAAGGTTGTACGGGGGCTTTTCCTCGGTGCATCAGCACTGCTTATTGCTCTTTTTGCCGCAGTAAGTATTTACCACCGTTTCTGATATAATATTTGAATAAAAAAATCGCAGCAAATTTGCTGCGATTTTTTTATTCAAATATTCCTGTTGATAAATACCTCTCTCCCGAGTCGGGAAGAAGAACTACAATGGTTTTACCCTCATTTTCTTTTCTTTTTGCAAGCTCTGATGCCGCCCATAGCGCTGCACCTGATGAAATTCCTACGAGAATACCTTCTTTTCTGGCGAGAGTACGGCATTCCTTAAAGGCATCTTCCTCACATACAGTAATTATCTCGTCATAAATTTTTGTATCAAGATTTGCGGGCACAAAACCTGCACCAATTCCCTGAAGTCCGTGTGCGCCTGCTTCACCGCCTGAAAGTACGGGGGAGTTTTTCGGTTCTACCGCTACAATTTTTATGGCGGGGTTTTTTTCTTTCAAAAAATTTCCCGTTCCGCTTATTGTACCGCCCGTACCGACACCGGCAACAAAAACATCTATATCTCCCTCAAGGTCTGCCCATATTTCAGGACCCGTTGTTTCGTAATGCGCCAAAGGATTTGCACTGTTTTCAAACTGCGATGGAATAAAACTGTTTTCCTTTTCCTTTGCAAGCTCCTTCGCCTTCTCTATAGCACCGTTCATACCCTTTTTTCCGTCGGTAAGGACTATCTGTGCGCCATATGCACTAAGAAGGTTTCTGCGCTCCACACTCATTGTTTCAGGCATAGTAAGAATTATTTCATACCCACGGGATGCACATACCGCCGCAAGACCAATTCCCGTATTTCCGCTTGTAGGCTCAATTACAACACTGCCCTTTTTCAAAATTCCTGCTTTTTCTGCCTCATCAATCATTTTTACGGCAACTCGGTCCTTAGAGCTCCCTGCAGGGTTGAAAAATTCAAGCTTTGCAACAACTTTTGCATTAAGCTTCTTTTCCTTTTCATAGTTTAAAAGTTCCATCAGCGGAGTTTTTCCCGTAAGCTGTGATATCTCTTTATATATCATTGTGCGCTCCTTTAATATCCTAACTTATCACCGAGGCTGTCATCATCTTCTACCCAGTCACGCTGAACATCAATGATTTCATAGTCATTTTCACTGCGTCTTACAATAACGTTTGTTATTCCTGCATTTATAATCTGCCTTTTACACATTGCACAGCTTGTCGCATCGTGCACCAATTCTCCCGTTTCGCAATCCTTGCCTGCAAGATAGAGTGTTGCACCGATCATATCACGCCTTGATGCGCTTATAATAGCATTTGCCTCGCTATGTACGCTTCTGCAGAGCTCATACCTTTCGCCTCTGGGAACATTAAGCATCTGCCTGCGGCAAACACCTAAATCCATACAGTTTTTACGTCCACGGGGCGCACCTGTATATCCCGTTGAAATAATTTCATCATTTTTCACTATGATTGAGCCGTAATTTCTGCGAAGACACGTTCCACGCTCCAATACAACCTCTGCTATATCAAGATAGTAATTATGTTTATCTCTTCTTTCCATTATTATTCCCCCTTTACGACTATCGTATCATAAAATGCCTTTAATTACAAGATAATATTTTTTCTATCACGTCGCCCACTGCCTGCGCCATAGATGCAAAGCCAAAATCATTGGGGTGGCATCCGTCTACGGTACCGTCATTTTTGCAAAGTGACATAAGTGTTTCGCCGTTTAAAAGATATACATTTTTATCGCCCGAGGACACGGCATTTTTATATGTCCTTTCTATTATCTCATATCTCTCCTTTACTAACGGCGTGAAAAGATATGAGGGTCTTGACATAATAATTATGGGGATATCAGGATGCGCAGCACGAACCGCTTTGAAAAGCTTTTCGTGTGTTGCCCTAAGATGCTCAGCCGAGGGGGCATTATAGTCATAGTCATAAATAAACATCGACATTTCAAGGGAAGAAATATAATAAGTCATTTCATCCTCGCCCTTTGCACTGCCCGAAAAACCTAAGTTTATGTAATCAAGATTAAATCTTCTTGAAATTATTGCCTGATAGGAATTTCCGGGTCTTGATGCACAACCGCCCTGCGTTATTGAAGAGCCGTAATATACAAGCGGCTTTTCATTTATATACGGTGAAGCCTCCATCACTGCGGCATTTTCGTCAAGTCCTACATAAAGCTCACTTACCTCACTGTAGAGCGGAAAATTAATAGTAATTTCACGAAGTTTCTTTTCCCCTAACTCTACGATGCTTTCATACCCCTGACGCATTTCTATCGGGGGCATAAAAGTTTTAATATAATTTTCGCCATTTGAAGTTTTTTCGTACATATCAAACCCTGCTGAGCCTGAAAAGGCAAAATGCGGCATTATTCCATCTGTATTCATTTTTGCCAAGATTGCTATATAGGGGCTGTCTGTTTTAAAACGGACACGTCCGCCTGCCGTATTTGCGTGAAGATATAAAACGCCTTCGCTTACTTTTCGGGCAACATTTTCAGGCAAACGGCAGAATTTTTCTCCGCCCGGGAAAACTCCATACACTTTAAAAGGAGATTTTTTTATATCGTAAAATTTAATCCCCTCTTTTTCAAGCTTTGTTTCAATTTTAAAATTAGAATCTACTTCGGCTAAATTTTTCATTAAAACCACCTCTGCGCCCATTTTAGCACAGATTAATCAGTATGTAAATAATTAACTTCATATTGTAAAGCAATATTTCACGCACGAAGTGCAGAACCATTGAGATATTTTATTATTTAGCTAAATTTTGCAACAAGTTGCAAAGCGAAATTATTGCTCCGCAATAGCTAAATAACTCCTTTGGAGTAGCTAAATTAAATTCGCTTTCAGCGTGCGTAGCACATTTAGCTGCCGCAGGCAATTTAGCTGAACTTGTTCAATTTAGCTCGCGGAACGCGAATTTAGCTGAAAAAAAGACATTTTTCTTTGTCGAAAAATGTCTTTTTTTCTGGTACGCCTGATGCGATTCGAACGCACGACCTTCAGAGTCGGAGTCTGACACTCTATCCAACTGAGCTACAGGCGCATATATCGGAGTTGCAAATGTTTTGCAACTCCTTTTTTCGTCAGGGTGTTACTACTACTTTAGTATACATCGGGATATTTGCTACCATCCACTTAATATCATTGGGATGCATTCTTACACAGCCTGCCGACACCTTCATTCCAAGGCGGTCATCATAGGGCGTTCCGTCGTACCTGATAAGGTATGAATGGAATGCATATCCTCTGTAAAAGCGCATTACTGGTCCGCAATAGTATTTATCGTATTTCCATATGGGCTGATACTGATGGTATTCAAACTGTCCCTCTACAGTTGGCGAGCTTGGCTTACCGATTGAACAGGTAAAGGATTTTACAAGCGACCAGTTGTTTTTGCTGCCGGTGAATATATTAACCTCAAAATCCTTTTTAGATACCCAAATCATATAGTTTGTTTTGCTTGAAATATTCTTTTTGTTTACAGAAATTATTCTTCTGTAATCTGCAGAGTATTCAGACGGTGTGAGGGTTATTTCACGATAAAAGGTGTTATCCTCCACCATATTATAGTTGCACGCAAAATACTGCGCCACACGTGAAAGGGGAACATATACCATAGTGTCTATTTTAAAAGTGGGGATTGAGAGGTTTACCCCTTCATAACCGAAAAGTGCATAAATATCGTCTATGTAAAACTGCGCACTGTGTGAGTCTTCGGTATAAAGCTTCACATACGGCTTTTCTTCATCAAAATGATTTTCTGACTGTATACCAAGCTTATGAAGAAGGTCTGTTGTTACATAAACCTCATCCTCTGTCAGGCAGTGGTAAAAAAGCGTCTGCTCCACACCGGGAATTTTAATAATCGCTTCTTTATTCCACTTTGTGCAAAGATCCATATAAAAGCTTGTATAATACTTATCTACACCGTTTTCATCGGGCATAGCATATGTTTCGAGAATATGTTCGTTTGTATAAAATCCGTTATGATGCGTGGCATCAACTATTCCTGAAATAACAAATTTGAACTTTGTTCCTATAGTATACTCAGGGACATTGAACACAATTTCAAAAGGTGCGTACCCACGCTTTACGGCATACGTCTTTGTATCCAACAAAGTAGCCCCGTCCTCACTGTAAAGCTCCATTACAGCATCACCCTCTACAATAGTAGGTGTGGTGTTTCCGCTGAAATATATCTTAACAGTATTAAGTACTTCATCCTGTGCATAAGCATTTACACAGAAAAAAACTGCAGTAATAATTACTACCAGAAACAGACCCTTTTTCAAAAGTTTCATAACAACTGCCTCCAAAGTTCATATATGCATTTATTATACATTTTTGGAAAGATTAAGTCAATAAATTAATATGGAAAAATATCACATTTTTTTGCTTTTCTTCGGGGACCCGCATATTATTAATAACGTTATAGTTTTTCTAAAAGTATGTTGAAAAAACATAAAATATGTTGTATAATGTCTTTGTCGGAGAAATCTGACAAAAAGGTAAGACTGAAAACAGTGTAAAAGCTGGGCGGTTATGCCATCATCTCCCTGAAAGGAGGTGGTAGCTTATGGAATATGTGTACATAATGATATACATTATCACATTAATTGTGCTTATTATAACCATAAAAAAATAACGCCCACCGCCAAGTAGTGCGTTATTTTTTATAAACGATATTTATTTGGCATAACCGTTTGAGGTCTTGCCTTTTCTGTATTCATTATACTTAATAAAATCTATTTTGTCAACCATTTTGGAAAAACTTTATACAAAAGTGTCATTTGTACGTGTCGGAAAAATGCTGAAACAATTTACATCAAAATTTGCTTTTTTTTAAAAATTATGATATACTGATTATAATTGTACTTACGGAGGAAACTGATATGAACGAAGAAAACATTTCATTAGCTCTGGAAGGGATTACCCAGACCCTTGAAAAAAACTATATGCCCTACGCAATGAGCGTAATTATATCACGTGCTATTCCTGAAATAGACG
This sequence comes from Clostridia bacterium, assembly GCA_017441965.1. Taxonomy (GTDB): domain Bacteria; phylum Bacillota; class Clostridia; order UMGS1883; family UMGS1883; genus UMGS1883. Next base: position 13,146 of record JAFSBF010000107.1, read on the forward strand.
GTTTTAAGCCGTCACACAGAAAGCTTTTGTATACGATGTACAAAATGGGACTTTTGGGCGGTAACCGCACAAAAAGTGCCAATGTCGTAGGTCAGACAATGAAGCTTAACCCCCACGGCGATGCGGCAATTTACGAAACGATGGTCCGTCTTACCGAGGGGCATATGGCTCTTTTGCATCCACTCGTTGATTCAAAGGGTAACTTTGGTCGCCAGTACAGCCGTGATATGGCATATGCGGCATCCCGTTATACAGAGGTGCGCCTTCTTCCTATTTGCAATGAAATATTCGGTGATATAGATAAAAACACGGTGGAATTTGTGGATAACTATGACGGAACTCTTAAGGAGCCGTCACTTCTTCCAACGGCATTCCCCAACATTCTCATAAATCCCAATCAGGGTATCGCAGTTGGTATGGCGAGCAATATTGCAAGTTTCAACCTGCGCGAGGTTTGCAATGCAACAATTGCCCTGATGAAAGATAAAAACGCAGACCTGTCAGAATATATAACAGGCCCCGACTTTTCAACGGGCGGATACCTTCTCAAAAATGATGAGGCGATGGAGAAAATTTTCTCAAGCGGTACGGGCAGTGTCAGGGTGCGTGCAAAGTACAATTACGATAAAAAACAAAACATTATAGAGGTTACAGAAATCCCCTATACCGCAACTGTAGAGGCTATTATAGACAAGCTTGCCGAGCTTATAAAGGGCGGTAAGCTTCGTGATATAAATGATGTGCGTGACGAAACGGATAAATCAGGTCTTAAAATAACATTTGAGCTTAAGCGCGGTGTTGACCCTGATAAGCTGATGGCACGCCTTTTCAAGCTGACACCGCTTGAGGACAGCTTCAGCTGTAATTTCAACGTGCTGATTGACGGAGAGCCTATGGTGCTTGGCGTGCGAGACATTCTCAAACACTGGATTAATTTCCGTATGGAATGTATCCGCCGTATGCTGCAGTTTGATATTGAGAAAAAGAGTGCACGTCTTCATCTTCTGCAGGGACTTGAAAAAATACTGCTCGATATTGATAAGGCAATCTACATTGTCCGCAATACGCCCGAGGATGCAATGGTTGTACCAAACCTTATGTCAGGCTTTGGTATAGACAAGGTGCAGGCAGAATTTGTAGCGGAAATAAAGCTGCGTAATCTTAACAAGGAATATATTTTAAAGCGTACAAGCGAAATTGAAAAGCTTATAGCTGAAATAGACGACCTTAAAAAAACACTGGAAAGCGATGCACGTATCAGAAAGCTTATTTCAAAACAGCTTACTGAAATTGCCGATAAATACGGTGCAGAACGTAAAACAGTCGTTATTACCCCCGATGAAGAAGATACCCCCGTCGTAGAAAACTTTATTGAGGACTATAACGTACGTGTGTTTATGACAAAGGATAATTATTTCAAGAAAATTACCCTTGTATCGCTTCGTGCGGCATCAGAGCAAAAGTATAAAGAGGGCGACTCGCTTCTTTGCGAGGCAGAGGCAACAAACAGAATGGATATGCTTTTCTTTTCGGACAAGCAGAACGTATACAAAATGCGTCTTAACGATATTCCCGATACAAAGGCAAGCGCACTGGGTGAATATCTGCCCAATATTATCGGTATGGAGCCTGATGAAAAAATAATCTACGCAACACCCGGCTATGACTACAGTGGATTTATGCTGTTTGCATTTGAGAGCGGCAAGGTCGCAAAGGTTGATATGAAGGGCTACGAAACAAAAACCAACCGTAAAAAGCTGA
>JAFSBF010000108.1 GCA_017441965.1 Clostridia bacterium
ATTTCCATCATAATTGCACAGCATTTATTTTCATTTACCGCTTTTCTGAGTAAGTCTATGTCATTTGGCGGTGTGTGTACAAATCCTGGGGTAAGGGGGAGGAAATCCTTATGAAAGCTTTCCTGACCTGTAGCCGCCAGTGTTGTGTGCGTTCTTCCGTGGAAGCTTTTTTCAAGAGTTATTATTGTATAATAATCCTCGCCTTTATTAATTGCACCGTATCGGCGTGCCGCCTTTATAGCACATTCGTTAGCCTCTGCACCTGAGTTTGAATAAAATACGTTTTTCATACCTGTTCGGTTGCAAAGCATCTGGGCAAGGTCAGCACACGGTGATGTGTAGTAAAGGTTTGATGTGTGTGCAAAGCTGTCAAGCTGTGCTTTTATAGCATCTACCCATTCTTCATCGCGAAAGCCGAAGGTGTTTACTGCAATTCCGCTGCCGAGGTCAATATATTCCTTTCCGTCACTGCCCTGCAAAACGGCACCCTTACCGCCTGTAATCTCAAGTGGAAAACGACCGTATGTAGGGGCAACGAACTGTTTATCTTTTTCAAATGTGTTCATAATAATTCTCCTTATATATCCCAAATTACGGTGCATAGCTCTCCTATGCACCGTAAAACTTAGCCGAAAAGAAATAATCCAAACTCGATTTTTAGAGGCGGATTTCCGATTCCGCTATGTTAAAATACTCGGAAATACACAAAGTATTCCCTGCGTTTTTGCCTTGCGCAATCAAAAATCTGCTCTCTAAAAATTCAAAGACCTGAAACGGATGAAATTTTGTGCAGGTTTTGGTGCGAAGGATGCAGCAAGGCTTTGTGCCTTGCAAAGACGACGAGCCGAAAAATGCCGAAATCTCACCGTTTCAGGCGGGTTCGGATTACTTCTTTTCGGCTACTTACTCTCCACGGACAAACATAGTACCGATACCTTCATTGGTTAAAGTTTCGATAAGTATTGCGTGGGGAATTCTGCCATCTATAATAAATACTTTTCTTACACCGCTTTCAATTGCATCTATGCAGCATTCTACTTTAGGTATCATACCGCCTGAGATAACACCCTCCTCTACAAGCTGGGGGGCTTCGTCAACAAGAATTTTGGAAATAAGGGTAGAGGGGTCATTCTTATCACGAAGAATACCCTCAATATCAGTCATTGAAATAAGACTTTCAGCCCCAAGTATACCTGCAATTTTTGCTGCGGCTGTATCTGCGTTAATGTTATAAACATTTCCGTCATTGTCGCAGCCAACGGTTGAAATAACGGGAATATATCCTTTTTCAAGAACGTCTGTAATAGGCTCAACATTAACCTTTGTAATTTCGCCTACATAGCCAAGAGAGGAATTTAACATCTCAGCCTCAATCATATGTCCGTCAATACCGCAAAGACCGATAGCCTTACCGCCCTTCTGGTGAAGAAGGTTAACAAGATTTTTATTAACCTTGCCTGCAAGCACCATCTGTACAATGTCAACGGTTTCTTTGTCGGTAACACGAAGTCCGTTTACAAACTTTGTTTCCTTACCCACTGCATCGAGCATATGTGTAATTTCGGGACCGCCACCGTGAACGAGGACAACCTTAATACCAATAAGTGATAAAAGAACAATATCACCCATAACGGCATCCTTAAGCTCGTCACTTATCATAGCATTGCCGCCGTATTTTACAACAACTATTTTATTTGTATATTTCTGTATGTAGGGAAGTGCGTGAATAAGTACCTGCGCACGCTGAGCGTTATCCATTGTAATTTCCTCCGTTTTTTCTAAATGGAAAATGTAAAATTGATAATGGAAAATTATTGAGGAATTTCGCTTGGGCGAAATTCTACGTTCGTTTTCAATTTTCAACTTTCAATTTTCAATTTTCAATTTGTATCACGTTCGATAGTCACCATTTATTTTAACGTAATCATATGTAAGGTCGCAGCCCCAGGCAGTGGCGCTGCAATCACCATCGTTAAGTTCTATTATAATATTAATTTCCTTTTCAAGCAATATTTTCTTTGCAATTTCTTCAGAAAAATTTACGCCTGCACCGTTTTTGCAAACGTCTATTGTTCCTGCTGCAGAGGAAAATGCGACATCTATTTTATTAACATCAACATCTGCCCCGCTATAGCCAATTGCACAGAGAACTCTGCCCCAGTTTGCATCTGCACCGAACATTGCCGCCTTTGTAAGTGATGAACAGATAACAGATTTTGCAACAGTCTTGGCGCAGCTTTCACTTTTTGCGCCATTTACATTACATTCAATCATCTTTGTTGCACCCTCTCCGTCTGCGGCAATGGATTTACAAAGATGAACTGTTACAGTATTGAGCGCCTTCATAAATATATCAAAATCCTCGCCCTCACTGTCAATTATCTTATTTCCTGCAAGTCCGTTTGCAAGAACGCTTACCATATCGTTTGTGGAAGTATCTCCGTCAACACTTACCATATTAAATGTGTTTTTAATATCCCCTGAAAGTGCCTTCTGCAGCATTGCAGGTGTTATGGAAACATCTGTTGTGATAAATACGAGCATTGTTGCCATATTGGGGTGTATCATACCGCTGCCCTTTGCAATACCGCCGATTTTACACTCCTTGCCGTCTATGGTAAAGCTTACTGCAATTTCCTTTTTGGCAAGGTCTGTGGTAAGAATTGCCTCCGATGCAAAATCACTATGGTCGCCAAGGCCCGCTACAAGCTCAGACATACCTTTTTCAATCGGCTCAATGTCAAGGGGTTGCCCTATAACGCCCGTTGATGCAACAATAACATCCTTTGCATCAATACCTGTTTCCTTGGAAACAAGGCAGCACATTTTCTCGGCAATTTCAATTCCGTTTGCGTTGCAGGTGTTTGCATTGCCGCTGTTACATATAACGGCACGGGCATAGCCGTCTGCAATATTATTTTTTGTAACGGTAAGGGGTGCCCCCTTTACAAGGTTTGTTGTATAGGTTGCTGCCGCTACCGCTTTTACTTCACTCACAATAAGGGCAATATCACGCTTTGTGCGGTTTTTGCGTATTCCGCAGTGTATGCCGTTTGCACTAAAGCCCTTCGCGGCACAAATACCGCCGTCAATTATTTTAAACATAGGTAAACATCCTTTCTTACAAGCATAGGAGAGTCAAACTCAATATGCCTTAAACTTGTTAAATTTGTATTCTTTTCCCTTGTCGTCCTTGAAAGGCGACAGCCTATCCTCGTCCTCCGCAGAAAAATTATATCAAATTTTCCTGCGTTTAAGGTCGAAGAGTTTAAAAACAAGAAATTTTGTTATAAGACA
>JAFSBF010000109.1 GCA_017441965.1 Clostridia bacterium
GACCACGGAATTTGTGCAGACACTGTCTGCACAAATTCTCTGTCTGGATATTCGGCTGCAAATTTTGCCATATATTTAAGGTTTCTCACGGAGTATCCTGTAGAGTTTGGAAATTCAAGCTTAATATCTCTTGCCAGATTTTCAATAAATTTATTTCCCCACGTTACCTATATTATAATAAAGCATAACAAGTTCACGATTTACTGATACCGCTGCCTTAAACTGTGAATTTTCAATTTCAGCCTTTATGTTTTCAATAATGGATAAATATTGATTGTCATTCATCAGCATTATTAATCTATCCTTTCATCCTTTTTAAACATCGATTCATATTACTCTATCAACATTATATCATACTTTTCTAAAATGACAATCATTTACAAAAAATTTCTGGCTTTTAATCATTATTATATAACAGACAACTGATAATCTTTTCTAAAATTTTTCTAAAGTATAACTAAATACAAAAGCAAAATCCCCCCTTTTGTAGTTTTAGTAACCTCTGGACATGCAAGTCCATAAGTGGCACTTCTTTAAACTTTTTATAAAGCTTGCCTTGACATATACAGTACTATCGTATAATATTTTTATAGAACAAGCGAAACAATGGCAAAAGAATTTATTTTTATCAAACAGTATTAAGAAGGAGTGCTACTATGTCTGAAATTCATTTTGAATCATCTTTGACAAATGAAGAAATAGAAAAAAACTTTGAAGGCATTGACTTCTTTTCAGGAATTATGGAAGGGTTAAATGAAGCACTTGCATATGAAAAAGACCCGTCTTTAGTTGATCTACTTCTTCAGTAAAGAAAGATAAAAACCATCCCTGTTCATTTCTGAATAAGGATGGTTTTTTGTTGACGGATTATCTAACATTCATCTAACAAAATGCAAATTTTTATAAATTTTTGTGTTCGGCTCAGTAGAGCCATTTGAGGGAAACAATGTCTGAAATTTGGCTTAACCAAGCCATTTGTAAAGGTTTTAAATAACGCATCATAATGTTACATAAACATAGATAAAACACGCTAAATTCCCCTACGAACCAAAGGGGCGGTTCATTTTTTAAATGGCCGTTTTCTTTATTTACACATTTGCAGGAAAAGTTGTTTTAAGCTCTGACAGGTGCCCGTCTTCGCCAATGTTTATAAAACTCCACTGTCCATTTTCATAAGAAAGCTCTGTTACAGATGCATTTGAAACCCACGAAATATTTTTCATTAAGTCAAAAGAATATCCGCCCAGAATACATTGTAATACACGTATGGGTGTTGCATGTGTAGCAATTACCACTGTTTTACCATTGTTCTTTTCGGCTATTTCCAAAATTGCTTTAAAAACACGCTCGCCAAGCTCTTTTACACTCTCGCCACCGCTGCAGACACAGTTACCTATATCTGTTAGCCAGCACGTATAATCATCAGCAAAGTTTTTCTCAAGCTCTGTAAATTTTTTACCTTCCCATTGTCCTGCGTAAATTTCACGCAGTCTTTTATCTGCAATCACTTTTAACCCCAAAGCATCTGCAATGATTTCACCCGTTTTATATGCACGACTCAAATCACTGGCATATACACAGTCAACCGCATAGTTTTGCGCAATATACTCTGCGGTTTTCTTTGCCTGCTCTATACCTCTTTCCTTAAGCTTAACATCCTTATTCCCCGCAAATATCCCTTCATTGTTAGCTTCACTTTCTCCGTGCCTGATAAGAAGTAACCTTGTCATCAAATTTCATCCTTTACATTTAGTTGTTATCATATGCTACGCTTAATAATAACATCAAATACAGCCTTTGTAAAGCCTTTTTCAATATATACTTATGCAGTTTAAAATACTAAGATAAATACGGACAATAAAGCGGGAGTGGTAGCCACGCTTTAATAAGTGCATCTTTCTTTGCATCATTATTCTTGTTATAAAGGGGAAGCGTACCAAATAAAAACTGATATACACTGTATCCGTCGAGTGTAAAGTCAGCCTCACCCTCAAACGGACTTACTTCTATTATGTTTCTATCCTTTTTTATACTCCATTTACCAAATATGTCAGAACTGATGCTGATAACTCCGTCAGGCAAATTTGTATATTTGCACTTTTCACGCATAAAAGCCTCAACAACATTCTTAAAATTCAGCACAAGGAAATTTCCTGGCTGAAATGCAACATATCTGTCTGCATATTTAAAAGCTTCTGCGACTACCGGGTTGTACTCAGGAACATTTACATATATAACCTGAAAAGCATTTTCCTCAATATATGCTTTAAAAACATCTGCAAAATCTTTGCTGTTATTAAGCGCTATTTCAATAACAGTTTCCTTGTTGGAAGTTACTGTGATATAACCCTCTGCAGTACCGTCTTCTGTCAGAAGAACATATGTTATATGACCCTTTGCAGTCATTGCATCATAGAAGCTTTCCTTCTGACGTTCCTCATATGTTTTCTGCGTATTGTAAAAAGAAAATAATTTATCAATCAAATCTGTTTTTTCCTGCGCAATTTCTTCAAACCTATACTTTTTCGAAACGGTATGCTCTCTTAGCATTGATGCCTTTATGTGGAAACAAATCTCTGTTCCGGAGCGTTCAAATCCAAAATTTCTATATCTCCATCTGTCTCCGTGAAGATAGCATAAGTCAATGCCCTCTTCCTTATTTTCAAGGCATATTCTTTTCATAAGCATTTGCATTATGCCCTGCCCACGATAATTCGTATCAACGGCTACATTTCCCATTGCGGCTGCATTAAGAATTCTATCCCCGATATGATATTTAAAAGGATATGATGCAACAACACCGCATGTTTTACCGCTATCCTTTGCAGCAAGGTGCCATCCCATTGTTTTGTCGCTTTCCTTAAAAATTCTGGGATACAGATTTTCAAAATGCATTTCATATCCGTTTTGAGCAGTAAAAACAGCGTTCAAAAATTCAGTAAGCTCACTGCAGTTTTCTTTTTTAAGTCTTGTAATTTCAAGATTACTCATACCAATCACCTTATCTGCCTTTATATTCGTCAACAGTTTTTCTGATGTCCCAGTCATTTTTCTCAAGTGCACAAACTGCCTTAGCCTCGTCATAATCTGTTAAATCCATAACGATTGAAATAACTCTTTTCCTCAGCTTTATATTTGTCGGTTTTAAGTTTATCATCAGATTTTCATATACCTTACCCGTCTTTATCATTGCGCAGGTTGAAAGCATATTAAGGACAAGCTTCTGTGATGTTCCTGCCTTCATTCGTGTAGAGCCTGTTATAACCTCTGCACCCGTATCTACACAGATTGAAATATCTGCCGTTTTATCGAGAAGACAACCCTTGTTATTGCTGATGCCTACCGTTACACATCCCATTTCCTTTGCCTTTTCAAGCGCACCGAGTACATACGGTGCGCCGCCTGATGCAGAAATGCCGACAACGGCATCGTCACTTTTAAGGTCGCACGCCATTAAATCACTTATACCGTTTTCACGGCTGTCCTCTTCATTTTCGCTTGCCTGCGTCATTGTCTTCTGACCGCCTGCGATAATTGCGTGTACCAAATCCCTTGAAACACCATAGGTGGGCGGACATTCTGCAGCATCCATTACACCAAGTCTGCCCGATGTTCCTGCACCGATGTAAAAAAGTCTGCCGCCCTTATCAAGACATTCTGCAATAGCGTCTATTGCTTTAGCAATTTGGGGAAGCTCTGCCCTGACAGCTTTTATAACTCCTGCATCCTCTTCATTTATAATTTCAAGCATCTGCATTGTGGTCATTGTGTCAATATGCATAGTTTTTGGATTTCTTTTTTCAGTGTTATTCATTTACTATTCCTCCGTATGTTCTTAAAAAGTTATCTTCAATCTCCTGCGACGGATAAACACCTGCAATTTTAAGTGCTTCTCTCACTGCACCGTAAACGGGCGGAAGCTGGGGCAGAATAATCTCACAATCCTCACTTAGCTTTTCTTTAAGCATCGGCAAAACTATATCCTTTTGTTTAAAAAGGCTTCCTGCCAGTGCCAGTTTCTTTGAATTGGGGACTTTTTCCATCGCCTTTGTTATAATAATCGCCCAGTGGTTTACCGTTTTTTCGAGGATTTCCTTTGAAACGGCATCATTCATTTCATATCCTTTGAATACAAGCGGTGCAAATGATGCAATAAACCTCTTTCCTCCTGCATAAATTCTGCTGATTTCCATTGGTGCATCAATATTCATTTGCGTTTTGAAAAGCTCCGTCAAAACTGTTTTTGGTGCAGTTTCGTCATACGCCTTTAAAACGGCACTGATTGCCGCACTGCCAAGGTCATATCCTCCGCCTGCACCGTCAAAAAGGTAGCCCCATCCGCCTGTGCGGAAAAGCTCCTTCCCTTTTCTTGCAAAGGCACAACACCCAGTTCCTGCAATAAGGATAACACCGTCATCCTCTTTTAGTCCCGTACTGATAACATTCATTGAATCAGTGCCGTTATCAA